>NZ_JAMYLP010000014.1:0-90676 GCF_040318085.1 Mesorhizobium sp. M1322 | reverse complement strand
AATGAGGCCGGTAGGCGTCTTGCGGCAATTGGACTAGCATATTGACCTAAGCGCGCATCTCCACGAATCCCACCATACTCTGTGCATCTTGCGGGTCCCAGTCGCATTGTTTATCCGCGCGTGTTCGTAAATGAACACCACAGGAGGGTTCGTTTCCATGATCAGTCGAGGGGCGATCTACGTCAAATTCAGTTTGCCTATCGTTGCCATCTGGTTGTGAGATAGACTCAGAGCGGTCTGAATTCTGGATACGAGGTATGGCCTGCTGCCGGTTTTTCGGACACGAGGTTAAGCTAGCATAGCTCGTTCCTCGAACTCGACGGGAGCTCAGATAGCCTAGCGTCGAGTGCCTTCGCTGAAGGTTATAGAAGCGCTCGATGTAATTGAACACATCCGCCCTGGCGTCATCCCTCGTCCTGTAGACCTTGCGGGCTGTCCGCTCGGTCTTGAGTGATGAGAAGAAGTCGCAGCGTTGTCCCAGACGTTGCCCGACCGGCTCATGAACAGGTGATGCCGTGGTCGGCCATCAGTCGCTGGAACTGCTCGCTATTGGGCGGATCCCTGGTCGGAGTGATGCAGCAGGCTGTCGGGCTTGCCTCTCCTCCAGATCGCCATGATGAGAGCGTCGGTGACGAGCTGCCCCGTCATCTCGGCCTTCATCGCCCAGCCGATGACACGGCGGGAGAACAGATCGACGACGGCGGCAACGTAGAGCCATCCTTCCGCAGTCCAGAGTGGAGTAAGAAGCGCAGATGCGCTTCTTCTCCCCGAACCGTACTTGCACTTCTCAGCGCATACGGCTCTCTGTTCAAGCTTGGCCCATGGCCATTGCAACATCATGGTAGTGCGATGTGACAGTACTGCGGTCTTCAATCCGGAAGATGTACGGATTCGTCTCCGGATTGCGCCACCGGAATTGCGTCTTGGGGCTTGAGACAAGCCGTTTCAACGCTTTTCCGACGGGGTCACCGCGTTCATTGCGACCAAACACGAGCCAGGTTTTCGCCTTGCCCGGTTCTGGGACGCGGCACCATTTCCGCATCAAGGGCTTGATGCGGGATCGGTACTTGTGTCCCAGCCAATGCGCCATTGTCCAGAACACGACATGGTCGGTGCGCCGGAAGACGTACGCCGTGAAGTCGGTGAACTTGTAGAACGCCGCCCATCCCACCAATTGGCGGTTCAGTCTGGCGATCATGTCGACCGTGCTGACACTATGATTGCCGGAAAGGGTTTCGGTCAGTCTGCGAACAAACCCCTTGGCCTTTTCCTTGGGTATCGTCGTGACGATGGACATCCGTCCTTGTGCCCCTCGCTTGCGAATGATCCGGTGCCCCAGAAAGACGAAGCCGTCATTGACGTGTGTGACATGGGTCTTGTCCATGTTCAGCGTCAACTTCAACTCGCCTTCCAGAAACGCCCGGCATTCCTCACGGATTTCCTCTGCCTGAGCCTTGGTTCCTTTTACGATCACGACAAAGTCGTCAGCGTATCGGCAATAGGCAACGGCCGGTTTCCATTGCCGGTTCTCGCGAACCGTGATGGGGCGGCCCTGCTTAATGCCGAAGTTCCATGCCCAGCGATCCTTGCGGGCCTTGTCGCTCAGATATTTCGCCTCCAACCAGGCATCAAACTCATGGAGCATGATGTTGGACAGGAGCGGTGACAGAACGCCACCTTGCGGAACACCCTCGCTGGAGGCCGTAAACAGGCCACGATCAATGTGCCCCGCCTTCAGGAACCGCCAGAGAAGATCGACGAAACGCTCTTCCTGCACCCGTCGCCGCACACATTTGAGAAGCAGCCGGTGGTGGACCTTGTCGAAGTAGCTTGCCAGATCACCTTCGATGATCCAGCGGCCCCTCGTCGTATCGGCCCCATCCTGAAGCTGTATCCTCACGGTGCGGACGGCATGATGCACCCTGCGTTCCGGCCGGAAGCCATAGGACAGGCGATGGAAATCGCTCTCCCAGATCGGCTCCATGGCCATCAGCATGGCGCGTTGAACAATGCGATCCGTCAGGGTCGGAATACCCAGTGGTCGCAGCTTGCCGTTCGATTTCGGGATATAGATGCGCTTGACCGGCTGGGGGCGATAGCTGTCCTCCAGCAGGCTTGTCCGCAGGTCGTCCAGATGCTGATCCAGTTTGACCTGCAGTCTTTGCTTATCCATTCCGTCGATGCCCGGCGTTCGTGCGCCACTCGACGCAAGGACCATCCGAGCTGCCTCGGCAAGCCATTCCCGATTGGCAATCAACCGAAGAAGACGATCAAACCTTCGATTTGGATCGCTCTCGGCCCATGTTGCAAGCTTGTGCTGCATTTCGCTGATTATCAAAGGTCTTCACCTCGCTTGGTCAGATAGTTTGCACTTCAAGCAGTTTGAACTGTTCCCCCTCGCCATGTGGCAGGCTTTCCCTGCCGCGGACTACTACGAGAACTCCGCCAACATGATGGACATCAGGGTCAACTCCCTTACGACGCAATACTTCGTTGTCATTCCATCATGCCTTCCCTCGTTCATATGCTGGACGTCAGCGTATTGGTGAGGCTGCCGGTCGCAGTCTTTTCCCTTGCTTTCCGCAAGTCGATGCCGATGTCATGGTCTGGCTGCATTCTCCCCATGACCCACCGCGAGCATCCTTACATCTGTGCTCGCGTGCAGATGCACGCCGTCTTACGTGTCTGGCGACATCATCGGCATTTCGCCTGTTAAGCCGTGTAGGCGAAGGCGACCTTTCAGCCCTCAGATGCGGGTTAACCGGTTCGTGTTCCTCAACCTTCCAATACTTCAGCCTCGGGAACCATCTTGGCGTAACGACTTCGCCTCAATCCCCTTTACCTGCGGGCTACGTCACCCTGCCAGTTGACGGCAGGTCACCGCCGCTTGGGCTCATGCCCCCTTGCAGCAGGGGACAGGCAAGTCTTCACACCCTCCTTTCTCTTTGCATTCCAGTCATATGCCTCCCCGATTGGGGCGAGGCGCACTATAGGTGAAGTCGGCCACCCAATTCTGGCTCGGAGCCGACGCCTCGAAGGCACGATCGAGGAGGTTGTCCGACACGGCGGCTCGCCCGCCGCTATCCGTCGGCAGTCCGCGCCGGCGTCGACGTGCCCGGAGGCCGTTCTCCCGCATGAGGCGTTCGATGCGAAGCAGTCCGCAGGAAAGCCCCTCTGCCAGAACGTCGTGCCGGACCCGACGCGCGCCGTAGGTGCGGTCGCTGCTCGTGAAGCTTCGGTCGATCCGGGAAACGAGAATCTCCTCATGCCGGGAGCGAGCGCTGGGGCTGCGGTTGAGCCAGGCGTGGAAGCCTGAGCGGGAGACATCCAGCGCGTAGCACAGCTATGCCAACCGGGCAGATGCCCCGGTGCTTCGCGATGAAAGCGAACCTCATATCGCTTCCCTCGCGAAGAAGGCTGCGGCCTTTTTAGGATGTCACGCTCCGCCTTCAGCTTAGCGAATTGCTTGCGTAGCCGGTCGATCTCCAACTGCTCCGGCTTCATCTGACCATGGCACGGGAAAGGCGTGCTGCGGATCGTTGCTCGTCTCACGGACCCATTTGCGCAGCACGTTCTCATGGAGATCCAGATCACGGGCTGCCTGCGCCATTGCTACGCCCCGTTCCTTCACCAGCCTCACTGCCTCAAGCTTGAACTCGCGGCTGAACTTCCTTCTTCGCATTCCTACTCTCCAGTTCCGTCAAACACCTTCTCTCGGTGTCCACGAAACCGGCAGCAGTCCAGCCGGAACCCCTCAGGGCGGGATCATCTCGCCGATTCTCGCCAACATCGCGAGGAGAGATATGAACGGTGGACCTACCACCGCACCAAGACCCAGGCTCGTCGCAAGAGCAATGGGGGGAAGGTGCAAAGTGCACGGGACACCGATCGGATCGCCGGTCGGTGTGTGTTCTTACCCGTGCGCTATGCCGATGACTTCGTGGTCCTGGTCTCGGGAACGCAGGAGGATGCTATCGCAGAGAAATCGGCGTTAGCGGAATACCTGCACCGGACCATGGGCCTCGAGTTGTCGCCGGAGAAGACGAAGGTGACGGCCATGACGGAAGGGTTCGAGCTCCTCGGATTCCGCTTCGGCATGCATTGGGACAAGCGCTATGGCTACGGCCCACGCGTCGAAATCCGCCAACCTACGTCGAAAAGTCAAGCAACTGACGAAACGTAATAGTGTGTCCGTCAGCCTTGGCGATAAGCTTCGGGAGATCAATCCCATCCTGCGCGGATGGGCGAACTACTATCGCTACTGTGTGGGTGCAGGCCGTGTATTCGTCAACCTTGACTGGTATATTGGTCTGCATCTGTACTGCTGGCTGCGTAAGAAGAGCCCTAAAGCAGGGGTGCGTGAACTGTGGGGCTCCAAACAGCCCAGCAGTCGCCGCCCCACAAGACGGCTCTGGCGTGACGGCCCTGTTGAGCAACACCTACTTGGCTGGACACCCGTTGGCCGGTACCGCCTAGCGTGGATGGGAACGCCTGACTTTGCCATGTCTTCTGGAGAGCCGGATGCGTAACGAAAGACGCACGTACGGTTCGGCGAGAGGCGATGTGAAACCTGCCGTCGAAAGGCGGCAAGGCGCGCATCGCCTACTCCACCCACTTACCTGAAGGTCCGCCGCGGTGTGCGGATCGTCTCGGTCGCCGTCATCATCGCCGTCGGCGTCAATGCGGGCGGCCGGCGCGAGGTGCTGGGCATGTAGGTCGGCACGTCTGAGGCCGAGCTGATCTGGAAGGAGTTCCTGCACAAGCTGACTCGTCGCGGCCTGCGCGGCGTCAAGCTCGTCGTCTCCGATGCCACGAAGGCCTCAAGGCAGCCGTTGGCTGGGGCTGGTGCTGCTGACGCGGCCGATGGTGCCGATCGAGGAAGCCTGGACGGCACCCGGCAGTCATGTCACCCTGAGCCTCTTTGGTTCCCACCACGTGCGGGAATCAACTTTCTCAACGGCCCCCAGGTCCACTTCATGAGGAATGTGCTTGCCCATGCCGGCAAGAGCGGCCGCAGGGTCGTCTCAGCCTTCATTGCCACCGCTTTCGCCCAGGAGACGCCCGAGGCCGCGTCCATACAATGGCGCGCCGTCGCCGACCAGATCCGGCCGAAGGTGCCGAAGCTGGCGACAATCATGGACGACGCCGAGCCCGACGTGTTGGCCTACATGACCTTCCCGAAGGAACATCGCGCCAAGCTCCACTCGAGGGATGAGATCGACAAGCGCTTTCTTTCCGGTCGTGGTATTCGTCAACGGCGAGGGCGACCTCGTGGCAAGCATGAGGCGCCCGCGCGACTTTTCTTTTGGCGGTCGCGGGCGCCAGACCTCGACAAAGTGTTCGTAGCCCTTCTGGGTCTGTTCGGCGACGCGCATCTCCTGGTTCCGGAGTTCCCTTTACATTGTAGGCGTAGGCGGGGCCGCGACTGTTCCCTTTCTTCTGCGCCGGCCTGCAACTCCATGCCGCGCATCTTGTGGTCGACAAGACTGGGCCGTGCCCAGCTTGCGCGCTACGGCGACGACGGCCGCCTGATGGCCTCGCCTGGCCCGGATACGGACTAAGAAGGCATTCAGCGGACCCGGGGTCTTGGCGGCCGCCCTGGCGGCCCCCACCAGCATCGCGCGAGCGTGGCGTCCGACCTTGCTGATCCGGCCGTGATGGGCGGCGCCGAGACCAGATTGGCGCACACGCGGATTGAGCCCTAAGAGTAACTGACCCGCTTCTGGGGCTTTTGAAGCGAGCGATGTCGCTGATCGCAGCCATCAACCCGGCCGCCACCGTCAGATTGACGCCGGTGATCGCGAGCAGTCGCCTGATCACGGGATCGTCCAGCGTGGTCTCGGCAATTGCCCGATCGAGGGTAGCCAGGTTCTCGGCGAGCCGATCAAGCTCGCGCACAGCCGCTCGATTGGGAACCGCTCATCGTCGGCACAGGCTGGCGTGCCAGCCAGACGCCAATCCAGACCGCTCTGAGTTATCTCAAAACCAGATGGCAACGATACGCAAACTGAATTTGACGTAGGTCGCGCCGCGACGGAGCATAGATCCAATGAATGCTTCTCTCGGTATAAGCGTGATCAACGGCGCGACTGGCAAAAAGGGGAAATGAACCATGGCAATCTCTCGGCGTGAAATGATCAAGGCGGGTTTGGCCGCCGGAGCGGCTATATCGATCCCATCAGTCCTGCGGGCACAGGCAGCGCCAACCGCTGCGCGGACGGTCCGGATGGTGATGGAAAACCTCGATTACTTCGATCCAGTCGGTACGACGTCTGCCATAACCGCCAATCATGGCCTGGCGATTTACGACACGCTGTTTGCGCTTGATTCCAAGATGATGCCACAGCCGCAAATGGTGGGGAAGTGGGGCGTTTCCGACGACAAGAAGACGTATACGTTCGAACTGCGGGATGGTCTTGCCTGGCATGACGGCACGCCCGTCACCGCGGCGGACTGTGTCGCCTCGATCCGTCGGTGGGGCCAGGTACCTTCAGGGGGCCAGCTGATCGGGGAGCGGGCCAGTGATATCTCGGCGCAGGACGACAAAACCTTCATCATCTCGCTGAAGGAGCCGATGGGGCTTCTTCTCGAACTCCTAGCGGGAGTGGGCACGCCGGTGCTGTACATCATGCGCGAAAAGGACGCGAGTCTGGCTGCCACGGAGCAGGTGACCGCGAACATCGGATCTGGGCCGTTCAAATTTAACCAGACTCTTACCAAGCCGGGCGTGAGCGTCACCTACGACCGCAATGAAAAGTATGTACCCCGCCACGAACCAACAGACGGGTTCGCAGGCGGGAAGGTCGTGAACGTCGATCGCGTTATTTGGGAAAATATCACCGATCAGCAGACTGCCTTTGCGGCCTTGCAGTCGGGCGAGGTCGATTTCGTCTTATTGCCACCCGCCGATCTTTACTCAGCGATTGAGAGCGATACCAACCTTGCACTACAGGTTCTGAACAAGGCGGGCGATGTATATTTCATGCGCATGAACTGTCTGCAGAAGCCGTTCGACAACGTCAAGGCGCGCCAAGCAATGCTTCACCTGATCGATCAGGATGCATTCATGCGTACCTCGTATCTCCCAGAATACACCCGCACAATCACTTCGTTTTTCGGAAACCAAACGGCCTATACCAACGACGAGAATACGGGCTGGTTCAAGAAGGGCGGCGATCCAGAAAAAGCCAAGCAGCTCCTCAAGGAGGCAGGATATGCGGGCGAGAAAGTCGTCATCCTGCAGCGCACGGACTGGGTGGAGGCCGGCAATTTGGCGCAGTTCTTGGCGGTCACTCTGCGCAAGATTGGGGTCAATGCCGAGCTTGCGCCGGGCGATCGGGCCTTAAATAACGACCGCCGAAAGAACAAGGTCTCCGTTGAGGATGGCGGCTGGAGCATTTTCATCGCGGGCGAGGCCGATTATGAGCGCGGCACTCCGCTCAGCAATCCCACTCTAAGCGCGAATGGCGAGCAGGGTTGGTGGGGCTGGCCGAAGAGTGATGAATATGAGGCTCTTCGGGCCAGATGGGCAGTTGTCGAAACACTCGAAGAGCGCCAGGCACTTGCGCGCGAGATGCAACGTATACAGTGGGACATTGCGGGCACCGTTCTACTGGGTTCAGTTCTCTCGCCAATCGCGCGCCGCAAGACGCTCACTGGTCTCATCGAAATGCCGACGCTCACAGCAATGTGGAACATGCAGAGGGTTCCGGCCTAGTGGCTGCCTACATCCTACGCAGATTCGTTTCGACCATCGCCGTCATGGCGATGGTCGGGATCTTCATATTCCTCCTCCTCAGGCTGGCTCCCGGAGACCCGGCGGCCATGATCGCCGGCAGAAATGCCGCTCCGCAGCTGATCGCCAGTATCCGAGAACAGCTGGGCCTGAACGACCCGATGCCAGTCCAGTTCATGCGTTGGGTGCGCGACATGCTCGGCGGCGATTTCGGCACCTCGATCTTTGCCGGACGACCGGTTCTCGAGCTCATCTCGCAGCGGCTTGAACCGACCCTTTCGCTGTCGATCCTGACAATGATCCTTTCGGTGACGGTCGGGGTCTCTTTCGGCATCCTTGCCGCGTGGCGAACCGGCGGGCTCGTCGACCGCCTCCTCGCGGCCTTTTCAGCAGTTGGTTATTCAGTCCCCGTCTTTGTTATCGGCTATTTCCTCATATACTTCTTCGCTATCAGGACACACTGGCTACCGGTTCAGGGATATGCGCCCATCGAGGGTGGCCCGGGGCCATGGTTCGTGCATCTGCTCCTTCCCACAGTGGCGTTAAGTCTTGGCTACATCGCATTCATCGCACGGGTTACGCGGGCGAGCATGCTCGAGGTCCTGTCGGAAGACTATATGCGAACGGCCGCCGCCAAGGGCGCTTCGTCTTATGCCATGCTTTTCCACCATGCCTTGAAGAATGCCGGCGTCCCGATCCTGACCGTCATTGGCATAAGCTTCGCCTATCTGATCGGCGGAGTCGTCCTCACGGAAACGGTATTCAACATACCTGGGATCGGCCGTCTGGTCGTGGATGCGATCAACAGCCGCGACTATCCCGTCATCCAGAGCGTGCTCATCCTGGCTTCGGGTTTGTACGTCCTCATCAATCTTACGGTCGATCTTGCCTATACGCTGATCGATCCCCGGATCCGGTACTGACATGACGCTCCTCTCCGCACCAGTTGAATACGTGCCTACGGGCCGCCTGCGAATATCTGACCTTCCCCGTCTGGCAAGGCGACACCCGCTGGTCCTGATAGGCGGCGGCCTCCTGGTGCTCCTGATCGTTCTGGCGATTGCCGCCCCGCTTTACGCCGGCGATCCAGGGAACATCGATCCGTTCAAGCGCCTCCAGCCGCCGTCCGCCGAGATGTGGTTCGGAAGCGACAATCTGGGCCGGGACGTCTTTGCGCGAACGATCTTCGGCGCCCGAATCTCCCTCACGGTCGGATTGCTGTCGGCGGCGTGCGCGGCTCTCATCGGGCTTCTGATCGGTGTCATCGCCGGCTACAGCCGCAGCTTCGACAACGTGGTCATGCGGGTCATGGACGGCCTCATGTCGATCCCGACGATTCTGCTGGCAATTGCGCTCATTTCTTTGACCGGTCCCGGCATCGGCATCCTCATCGTTGCCATCGCAATCCCTGAGACGCCAGCCGTGGCGCGGCTGGTTCGTTCGGTGGTTCTGGGTGTTCGCGAGCGTCCCTACGTGGAGGCCGCGCTCTGCGGCGGTGCGCGCCTGCCCAAGGTGCTGTGGCGACATATCCTCCCGAGCACCATTCCGGCACTGATGGTCCAGAGCGCTACTGTCTGCGCCAGTGCGATCCTGACGGAGGCCGGGCTAAGCTTCCTCGGCGTGGGCGTGCCGCCCGAGATCCCCAGCTGGGGCAACATGATCACCAGTTCGCGCCTGTATCTCGCCATCGCCCCATTGACGATCTTCGCCCCCGGTATCTGCCTTGCCGTCACCGTCTTTACCGTCAACCTGCTTGGGGACGGCCTGCGCGACTTGTTCGATCCCCGCGCGAAGCGGAGGCGCTAACATGCAGATGCATCAAACCGCAGGAAACGACGTGCTTCTCGACGTCCGAAACCTGGAAACACATTTTTACGGCGAGGAAAGCGTCACCCGCGCGCTGGGCGGCATCAGCTTTCAGGTCAAGAAAGGCGAGACGCTTGGGGTCGTCGGCGAATCCGGATGCGGCAAGAGCGTCACCGCCCTTTCCATTCTTCGCCTGCTGCCAAGGCTGACCGCCAGGACAGTCGGCGGCGAGGTCCGCTTTCACGGACGCGACCTGCTTGAGCTGTCCGATCGCGAGATGCGACATATCCGAGGCGACCAGATCGCCATGATCTTCCAGGAGCCGATGACGAGCCTCAACCCCGTCTATACGGTCGGCCACCAGATCGCGGAGGCGGTGCAGATCCACGCCAAGGTCTCGCGGTCCGTAGCCATGAATAAGGCCGAAGAGATGCTCCGTCTCGTCCGCATCGCGGATCCCGAGCGTCGCGTCAGCAACTATCCGCATGAAATGTCGGGCGGAATGCGCCAGCGCGCCATGATCGCCATGGCTCTGGCCTGCTCACCGGAACTGTTGATTGCCGACGAGCCGACGACGGCGCTCGACGTAACTATCCAGGCGCAGATCCTGCGGCTCATCGTCGATCTGAAAGAGCGCACGGGAACGGCCGTGATGTTCATCACGCATGATCTGGGCGTCGTAGCCGAGACATGTCAACGCGTGATCGTGATGTATGCTGGCCGGATCGTAGAACAAGCAAACGTCATGGATTTGTTCGCGCGTCCCGCGCATCCCTACACTCAGGGCCTCATGCGATCGGTGCCTGATCCGCGGCGCGGCCGACAGCGCCGCCTTCCAGAAATTCCCGGCATTGTCCCAAGTCTTCGCGAGCCTATCGTGGGCTGCAGTTTTGCGCCTCGCTGCCCGTTCGCTATAGACATTTGCCGCGAGAAGACACCCGCCCTGCGTGATGTCGGGTTGAGCCACGCCGCGGCTTGCTGGCGCGCCGAAGAGGTGATGGGCGCATGAGTGGTCCTCTGCTGAAAGTCGAGAACCTGACCAAGCACTATCCGCTTGGCTCGGGAATCTTCAAGAAAAGCATTCCGGTGATCCGGGCCGTGGAGGATGTGTCCTTTTCCGTCGAGGCCGGCGAGACACTCTGCATCGTCGGCGAATCCGGCTGCGGCAAGTCAACCGTAGCGCGGCTCTTGATGCGGCTCGTGGAACCGACGGGTGGGTGCGTACTGATCGACGGGACCGATCTTGCGGGCCTCAAGAAGGACGCGCTTCACGCCTGGCGCCGTCGGATGCAGATGGTGTTTCAGGACCCTTACTCGTCGCTGAACCCGCGCCTCACCGCTGGACGGATCATCACCGAACCCGTCGAGAATTTCGAGCGCCTCAGCCGCAAGCAGCGCCAGGCACTTGCCGCGGACCTTCTCCAGAAGGTCGGAATGTCGCCCGAGATGATGCACCGGCTCCCGTCCGAGTTGTCGGGCGGCCAGCGGCAGCGGCTCGGCATCGCTCGGGCGCTGGCCCTCCAGCCCTCGCTCATCATCGCCGACGAAGCGGTGTCAGCCCTTGACGTCTCCGTACAGGCACAGATCTTGAATCTGCTTCTGGATCTACAGCAGCAGATGGGCATCGCCTTCGTCTTCATCTCGCATGACCTCGGCGTCGTGGAGCATATCGCGCATCGCGTGGCCGTCATGTACCTGGGGCGGATCGTGGAGCTCGCCCCGAGCGAGGCGCTGTTCGCCAAGCCGGTCCACCCCTACACCGAGGCGCTGATCGCGGCAGCTCCGGTGCCCGATCCGACACGGGTTCGGCTAGAAGCACCCGTCGAGGGCGAGGTGCCGAGCCCGATCAACCCGCCGAGCGGATGCGCCTTTCATCCGCGCTGTCCACTCGCGGTCGAGCGTTGCCGCATCGACGTGCCACCTTTGGTGCCGCTGGCAGACGGGCGCGTCTTGGCCTGTCATGTGCGGGCCCCGGCCACGGGCATCCCCACCCAGTCGGCTGCGGTGGCCAATTCATCGGCCGGTCCTGTGGCATAGCCCCCCGGTCCCTCTGCCATCCAACATCGTTGCCAACTACGGCAAGCATACGAAGCTAAGGAGAAGCTGTATGGAAAGGCATTTACACGAGAACGGTTCTCGCGTGGTCCAGCAGGATGACAACTACGACACGGTCGGTTCAGTACAAACAAACGTGGCGGACGGCTTCACGATGGTCGCAGTGGGTGACGTCATCCTTGCGCGACCATTAACAAAATACCAGCATCCGGGCTTTGATGACATCGTCAAAATCCTTCAAGATGCCGACGCAACCTTCGGCAACATGGAGACTCTCATCTTCGATATCCGATCGTTCAAGGGAAGCCCGCAAGCTGAGTACGGCGGTGCGTATCATATTAGCTTGCCAGAGCTCGGCCCTGATCTGAAGGCGATGGGGTTCAATCTAATGAGTCGCGCAAACAACCATGCGCTTGACTGGGGCCTTGAAGGTATGCGCGAGACGAGCCGGATACTAAATGAGAGCGGTATCATCCACGCAGGTGTTGGGGAGAATCTTGCGCAAGCCGGGGCCGCTCGCTTCCTCGAAACCATACGGGGTCGCGCGGCATTGGTGTCATTTGCTACATCGTTTAAGCCTATGTCTCGAGCGTGCGATCCCGCCGGCGAGGCGCCAGGCAGACCCGGACTCAACTCCCTTCGTTTGGCAGAAAGCATCGTGGTCTCGCCGGAGATGCTCGAAAACTTGAGGCAAGTGCGCGATGCGTTGCCCGGCTTCAAAGCCGGCGGGAAGGATCCAAGCCGGGTCGTGCTCCGTGGGGGCACATATAAAGCAGGCGACAAGCCCGGCTCCAGCTACGAAGCAGACCCGCGCGATGTCGCCGACATTCTACGAAACGTTCGCCGGGGTAAGCAGTTCTCCGACTTCTGCATCGTCACGAACCACGGTCACGAGCCTAATTGGAGCCACGAAGTGAGCCTGGAGCCGCCGGACTACGAGCAATCCTTTGCGCGTAAGATGATCGATGCCGGCGCAGACGCATACATCGGGCACGGACCGCATCTGCTGCGAGGTGTCGAAATCTACAAGGGCCGGCCGATCTTTTATAGCCTGGGAAATTTCTTCTACGACGACCTCCGGACGCCCGCGGGGGCTGACATGTTCGAGGCCTACGGGAAGGACCCGCGGGTCGACACAGATGCCGAGGTGACGGTCGATGAGGAGGCAAAGGGATATCCGACGGCAGAAGGATTTGTAGGCGCGCTATCCGCCCCGGTCTTCTATGAGAGTGTTGTCACCGTCAGTCGGTTTGAGCAAAACCAGCTCGCTGAATTGCGGCTTTATCCGATCGAGCTCGGTTACTCGATGAGGTTTGCCAATCGGGGCATCCCGCGGCTCGTCAGTGGGCCGCAGGCGAAGGCCATTCTTGAGCGTCTACAGACACTCTCGAAGCCATTTGGGACCGAGATCGCAATCGAGAACGATGTTGGAGTGATCAGATTGACTCCAACTTCGCCGTGATCATTCGGCTTGGCTGCGGCATTCTAGATGTATCTGTTCTCCATTCCGATTGTCGGTCCGGGGAGAAATTGTTTGAGCACCTACGCCCGGCTGAACGCAACATCTATGCCGACAGGGTAAACAGTACGTAGGAGCAATGATCAGGGCCGCGCGCGTAGATGCCCGAACGGGGACGTGCTCGCCGATACGAGGGAGTTACCGTGGTGTTGTGGGTTGGGGTACTGCTCAGGGCCTGGGTTCGATATCGATGTGCTGCAGCCTGCTCGGGGTAGCTTCTCCCTGCGGCTGCTAAGGCTCGAGGGGCTCGCGGCGAGCCGTTTCGCTTGTCGCCTGCAACTTCCTCCAGCAGCAGCCAGCAGCACCTTTGTCACGCCCCTGAGCCTGGGTGCGGGTCGACAAGCTCAAGAGCGAAGCCGGCGTGTTGTAAGCGATCGGAAACGGAGACAAGAACATGGCTATTCTCCTGACTGCGGAATACGACAACGGAACCCTTCGACCAGACCGCCGAGGCGCTCTCGGCAGCGCTGCAGATCGATTCGGACGTGCATGTGCTGGTTGCCGGCAAGGGCGCCAAGCCGGCGGCAGATGCCGTCTTTCCTTGTGAACATCGTTATCGAGCAGCGATAGGTTCACACCAAGCCGGCCGGCCATCTAAAAACGCGATGGCACCGTCCGGGACATTATATTGGCGAATTGAACATCGCGTGGCGCATACTTCCAGAGCTGAAGAACGCAAAACCGCAACAGCTATCGTAACCCGGCGCCAAGGGCGCCTGAATACTCGCAGTAGATTGTACCATGAACGGAATACCACACCTCACATTCGATCTGGACAGACCCGGCGTGAGCAGGGGGCATCTTGTTGTCCCAAAAGGCGCCGATTGCGAAGCTCTTTTTCTCCCGGTCTTCGGCCTCAACAAAGGCGAGGGACCGCGGCTTCTGATCACAGGAGGATGTCATGGCGATGAATTGGAGGGGCCGATTGTTGCGCGACGGCTTGTCGAGTGGCTGCCCGAAGGGCAAACCTGTGGAAGGGTCATCATCGTCCCGGTGCTCAATCCACCAGCCGTAGAGGCATGTAGCCGCAATACGCCGATCGACGGGTTGAATCTTAATCGAGTGTTTCCGGGCCGCGCCGACGGGTCGCTAACTGAACGCATCGCGGATGCGGTTTCGCGTATATTATTGCCGATGGCGGACACGGTATTTGATCTTCATAGCTACGGACCAGGGTGGGAATTTCCACCGGCGACCACGACGCATCCCGTTGCTGATCCCGAGCTCATGGCCAAGACGATCAAAATGGCAGAAGCGTTCAAATTACCCATGACGTTGGTCTGGGAACATGCAGAAACGGCTGGAATGTTCGATACTTTAGCCCAAAACCAGGGCAAGGTATTCGTTTGTCCTGAACTCGGCGGCGGCAATGTCAGCTCCGAAGCTCTTGCGATATATGAAGCTGGAATGCGCAACGCACTCATCGCGCTCGGACTGGTCGAGGGAAAAGCCGAGTCTCCAACGTTTCGTCAACAGAAGTCCAGCCTGACACTCGAAACGCGGCGCCCGTCCGACGAGCTGAAATCACCTGCGCGTGGCATCTTCGAACCTCGCTGCTCGATGTTGGATGTAGTGAAGCAGGGAGATCTCATCGGTATTTTGCATCCGATGGACTCGCTGTCGGCCGGTTCGACTCATATCCTTGCGCCTGGCACATCCGTCGTCTGTGGCATTCGATCCGGAGGCTATGTCAAAATCGACGAATATATAGCGCTGCTCGGGCGACCGCGAAATCGCTGAGGAGCACGTGCTCGACTGCTATTACGCGGGATCAACAGGAAAGGGGCTGTCCTAGGCGGTGTGGAAGGATTTGAGCGAGATGAAGCCGGCGACCAGAGCGACGATTGATGCGAGTTTCGCTTCGTCTTCTCGCAGGGTAGGGTGACGCGCTTGAATCGCTTTAGCTTGTCGACGGCCTGCTCGATGCGGGCGCGGCCTGTGTAGAGGGCCTCTTCGAAGAACGGCGGCTTGTCCTTTCGGTTCGCAGTAGCTGGCGGCGACGAATAAAGATGCAGAAGTCGGAAAATTGCCGGCTGCGGCGAGCGCAAAGCATCGCATAATATTCGCTTCACGACCGCACGGTATTATTGGCTGATCGCAAAAAATCTGAACGCCATATCTCGGCCATCTGGAAACGCGATGGCACCGTCCGAAACATTGTATTGGTGAACTCAACATCAAGTGGCCCATACTTGGCAGGCAGCGAACGAACTGCAACCGCCATCAACGCAGCCCGCAAAAATCGAGCGAAGTGAAGTGCAGATAAAAGATGTCCTGCTCGCGCCTGGCAACGGCGCATTTTTCTATGACGATCAGGAAGCCATTAGGTCCGGCGCCATCCAGGATGGGTTCATCTATCTTGGCGAAACGATAACGCCCGGATTCGAGTCGATTCGCATTCCAGCATCGTCGCTCAGCGTGGGGTTCGTCCTTACCGACGACACCGTTGTTTGGGGCGACATGATGAACGTCCAGTACTCCGGTGCTGGCGGACGCGATCCTCTGTTCGACACGAATCAAATCTCGGATTTGACGTCGCGGGTTGTGGTGCCCCGGCTTCTCGATATCGATGCGTCTCGTTACCTTGATGCCTGCGCGAAGGTTTTCGAGCCTTTCGAACACAAGCGGTTAGCTCTCGCGATTGAGTATGGGGTCAGCCAGGCGCTCCTACGCGCAGCGGCCCATCTTCACCGTACGACGATGGCGGAAATCGTATGCAGTGAATTTAACCTACCGCTGCCAACGCGTAGGGTCCCGATCTACTGCCAGAGCGGTGATGCTCGGGAAATCAACGTCGACAAGATGATCCTGAAAGCGGTGGATGTGCTTCCCCATGGTCTGATCAACTCACGGCAGAAATTCGGCGTCGACGGTCAAACGTTCATGGAGTTCGTGAAGTGGGTTGCAGCGCGTACGCGCCAAATCGGCCGCCCGGGGTATCATCCAGTGCTTCATTTCGATGTGTATGGCTGGATCGGCCAGGAAATCGGCCGGGAGCCGCAACGCATCGCCGACTTTATCTGCAAGGTTGCAGAAACCGTTCCGGATTTCACGCTCAACATCGAATCCCCGGCGGATTTTGGTTCGACGCAAGCTCAAATTGAGAACTACGCCAAGATCGTATCGATTTTGGACGACCGGGGTTCCAACGCGCGCATTGTAGTGGATGAGAGATGCAATACGCTTGAGGATATTCGGCTCTTTGCCGAAGCCAAGGCCGCGCATCTCGTTCAAATCAAGACGCCCGATGTCGGCTCAATTGCCGACACAGCGCGGGCCGTTCTCCTCTGCAAGGAAAACAACGTCGGAGCTTATGTCGGGGGAAGCTGTACCGAGACAGATCTCTCCGCCCAAGCTTCTGTCCATGTATCGGTGGCAACCCAGGCCGACATGATGCTTGCAAAACCCGGAATGGGTGTCGACGAGGCATTTTCCATCGTCGGGAACGAACAGAACCGATTGCTCGCGGTGCTGAACCGTCGTCGAGCTCAAACCGAAAATGTTGGATGAAAAGCACGGTGTCGCATGCAGAACTCTCTTGAGGGGATCATCGTGGTAGCCGTGGAGCTGGCCGTTGCCGCGCCTTACGCATCCTCTCGTCTTGCTGACGCCGGCGCCCGGGTGATCAAGATCGAAAGGCCCGAAGGGGACTTTGCGCGACACTACGACAAACTGGTGCGGGGACAGAGCGCTTATTTCGTCTGGCTGAACCGGGGTAAGGAATCGGTGTGTCTGGACCTGAGTTCGGAGGCTGACCGGGCCGTGCTAGGATCGCTCATGGCCAGTGCTGACGTCTTCATCCAGAATCTGAAGCCGGGCAGTATCGAAAAACTGGGTTTCGCGTCTGCTGATCTCCGTCGACGATATCCGCGGCTGATCACCTGCGACATCTCTGGCTTCGGGGAGACCGGGCCGTATTCCCATTTGAAGGCTTATGATCTCATCGTCCAGGCCGAAACCGGTCTATGCGCGATCACCGGCAACCAACAAGGGCCCTCGCGTGTAGGGGTCTCGGTTTGCGACATCTCGGCGGGCATGACAGCGCACAGCGCTATTCTTCAGGCGCTGTATCACCGCGAGGTCACCGGAGAGGGGACAAGCATCCAGGTGTCACTGTTCGATGCCGTTGCCGACTGGATGAACGTGCCTGTTCTGCAAAACGACTACAGCGGGTATCACACGGTACGCGCCGGCGTGAAACACCCGTCGCTGGCGCCGTACGGCGCCTATCGTTGCGCCGACGGCAAAGAGGTCATCTTTTCGGTACAGAATGACCGTGAATGGGTGAATTTTTGCGAGAAGTTCCTGAAGCAGCCGGGGCTTACACGCGCACCTAGTTTTGCCGACAACATGGAGCGTCTCGGTCACCGGGCGCAACTTGATGAGATCATCGAACTGCGTTTTTCTGAACTGTCCTGCCACGAAGCAATGCACGAGCTTGAGGTGGCGGGCTTGGCATATGGCCGACTGAACGAAGTGGCGGATGTTTCAAAACATCCACACATTCGCAGGGTGCAGGTTGGCACTCCCGAAGGAACCGTCGAGACGATAGCGCCGGCGGCGATCTTCAACTCCGAGCACCCCTCGCTTCGCCCAGTTCCGGCTCTTGGCGCTCACACCGAGACGGTCCGCGAGGAGGTTCTGGAGCGTTTGCGCGAAAGTGCCGCCTCGGCGTGAGCGCGCGTCTGGTTAAGGGAGTGCGCGCGCGATTTCCAAAGAGCCTGTGTACCTCGCATCATCTCGGCACGCCGGCCACCAACAAAGCTCACTGGCACCGCCCTCACTAAAATCGGCCGCAGAGGCGACTTCATGATCAAGGACACAGGCGGCTGTTGAAAACGCAATGTCTGTACCCAGCTGGAGATCCCTGCTCTTCGTGCCCGCCCACGTTCCGCGATTTGTGGAGACGGCCCATGAGCGGGGTGCAGATGGCGTCATACTCGACCTCGAAGACTCCGTTCCCCAGGATCAGAAGGGCGAGGCACGGCGGCAGCTTTCTGAATCCGTTGCAAAGGTCGGGCGCAAGGGCGCATCTGTTCTGGTCCGCGTGAATCGTGGTTTGCGCGCCTTAGCGGCCGATCTCGATGCAGCGGTGATAGCAGGTGTTGACGCACTGGTTCTTCCGAAGACGGATTCGGCAGAGTGGGTATTAGAGATCGCGAATACGGCTTCGGAACTTGAACGGGAAAGAAATCTTCCGCTGGGACGCATCCGGTTCCTTGCCCAGATCGAGACCCCCGGCGCCTTGCAAAGGTTAGCGGCCATTGCTTCGGCGCATCCAAGATTGGTCGCAATGGCGCTTGGTCCTGAAGACTTCACTGCTGCTGTTGGTGGCTCTCCGGAGTTCGACCTTCTGTTGGCGCCGAACCTTTCTGTTCTGTTTGCCGCCCGTGCCGCTGGGTTGCTCCCGCTGGGCTTCGTAGGGAGCATCGGCGACTTCTCCGACCCTGATAAACTTCGTGAAGCCGCGGCACATGCGCGGCGGCTTGGCTTTGCCGGAGCCTTGGCGATCCATCCGACACAGGTTGCCACATTCAATGAGGCTTTCTCGCCAAGCGCACAGGAACTCGAGTGGGCCCGTCGTGTTGTCGCGGCGGAACACGATGCCGCCACGCGTGGCCTGTCTGCATTCTCGTTGAATGGTAAGATGATTGATCCCCCGGTGGTTCGACGCGCCCACGAGATCCTGGCTCTCGCCAGCCATAACTGACCTGCCTTAGTCAGCAGCCGGGCAGGAGCGTTTTCAAGTCGTGGCCCGACTATTGCTTGCCTGCCATCTAGTTTCGAGATAGATAAGAAGGCACTGGGGATCATGCCCCGGTTGGATTTGGTCATCGTGGATATCAGGCAGTTAAGATACTTTGTCGGCGTCGTCGAAGCCGGCAGTTTCACGAAGGCAGCTGCGACCCTCAACGTTGCGCAAAGCGCTCTAAGCCTGCATGTGCGTCAACTGGAGGAAGGATTCGGCACCCAACTGCTCGTTCGCGACAGGACCGGTGTCAGCGTCACGTCGTCCGGAGACAGGCTGCTTGAGCGCGCGAGGATCATCCTGAAGGAAATTCAGCTCACTGAGGCAGAACTGACCAGCTCAGTGGCTGCTCCGTCCGGAGAGGTGACCATTGGCATTCCGTCCGGGGCCGCTCGCGTCCTTAGTGGTCCCCTGCTTGAATCGGTAAGAAGTGAATTGCCGAGGATCTCGCTTAAGATGATCGAGGGCATGACGGGACCGCTGGAGGAGTGGATGGCTGCTGGCCGCTTCAATCTGGCTGTCCTGTACCGCACTGCCGAGAGCGTTGGGCAAATGACGGTGCTGGCCCACGAAGAGTTTTGCCTGGTGGTGCCGCCGGGTGAACCGCCTTTCCAAGAGTCAATACCGCTCGCCGACCTGCACGCGTTTCCGCTGGCGGTTCCGATGCGCAACAACAATGTCAGGCGTTCGGTGGCTGATGTCGTTGCGCAACATGGTTGCGTGCTTGACGTAAGATTTGAAGTCGACTCCCTTTCTACGATCGTCAGTATCGTCATGGAAGGAAAGGCCTATTCTATTCTTACCCCGTCAGCCATTCAGAAAGAGGCGTCTCAAGGCCAAGTCCGGACGGTTAAAATCGTTGATCCAGTGATCACCCGTTCCGTTGTGCTTGCCGTCAACCCGAAAGATGAGCGCTCTCCAGCCGTTTCTGCGGTTCGCAAGCTGATCCCCAAGGTCGTCAGGACATTGATCGAGAGCAGGCTCTGGTCGGCCACGGCTCCGGACCGGGCTTAGGCACATCCTTGGTGCTATCGCTCGTCCGCTACTGCCTGAGTCGTATCATCTGTATTCCAGATGGTTTTGGTCGATATTCCATATTTGACCGGGCGTAACCATCGCGTTGAAACTGCAGAGAAGCGAGCCCACGGTCCGGATATCGGCTGGTCTCGCACTGGCAAGAATTCAGTCAAGCGGAGCATGGGATGTCCAACGCCACGAGCTATCAGCTTTTCATCAATGGCCGGTGGCGAGCCGGTGGTAGCGGAGCCACTCTGCCGGTAATCAATCCGGCGACGGAGAAGATATCTGCCTCGGTGGCCTCGGCGACGATACTGGATCTGGATGAGGCCCTCGCTTCTGCAGAGCGAAGCCGCAAGGCTTGGTCTTTGCGGCCTGCAAAAGATCGTGGGGAGATCCTTGTGGCGGCCGCCAGAATCCTGGCAACGAATGTGGGAGACGCAGCCAAGGATTTATCGACCGAACAGGGAAAGACGATTGCCGAAGCGACAGGCGAGTACGCGCGCGCCGTCGAAACACTGGAGTGGAACGGCGCGCACGCCGAAGAGCTGTCGGCCCCTATTCCGATGGGCCCGAACCGGATGATCGTCCCAGAGCCCCTTGGCGTCGTTGCTGCCTTTACGCCTTGGAACTATCCTGCCGTTCTCATCGCCCGCAAGCTTGCCCCAGCTTTGGCGGCAGGCTGCCCGGTGATCCTCAAAGGGGCTGAAGAGACACCAAGCGCGGCTGTCCATATCGTCGAAGCCTTGCGCCAAGCGGGCATCCCGGACGGCGTGGTCAATCTCGTCTTTGGCGTTCCGGTGCAAATATCCAGGCATCTCCTCAGCTCGCCGATCGTCAAGGTCCTAACTTTCACGGGTTCTACTGAGGTTGGAAAACAGCTCGCCAGGCTTGCCGCGAATAACTTGCAGCGGTGCATTCTTGAACTCGGTGGGCACTCCCCCGTCGTTGTATGCGAGGATGCCGACCTGGCAAACGCCATACCGGCAATTTCGGAATACAAGTTCGAGTGCGCGGGCCAGAGCTGCAACGCACCCAGCAGGATCCTCGTCGCGCGGACCCTCTATGAGGAATTCCTATCCCGGATGACGGAAGCCGCCCGCAAGATCAAGATCGGACCGCCGGACGACCCTGCGACGGAGATGGGGCCAATGGCAAACGCGCGGCGAATCGAGGCCATGCAGCGTTTGATCAAGGATGCGGTCGATCGGGGCGCCCGCATCGAAACCGGGGGGACCCGCCTCGACCAGCCGGGTTTTTACTGGCCGCCAACCATCCTGACAGGGGTGCCAAAGAATGCGAAAGTGCTTCATGACGAGCCGTTCGGGCCGATCCTCACCGTAGCGCCATTCGACACGATCGAGGAGGCGATCGAAGAAGCCAACGCCACCGAGTATGGCCTGGCCGCCTACTTCTTCACCGGCGCCGCCGATGCGAAACAGGCGCTGATTCGGGGTCTTTCGGCCGGCGCTCTTAGTGTAAATTATCTTAAAGGGGTTTCAGCAGATGCGCCGTATGGAGGCGTTAAACAGAGCGGGTATGGATATGAAGGAGGGGAGCAGGGGGTGCGGAGCTTCCAGAGCCTGAAACTGGTCAACGGGTTCGGTTCATTCGGATGAGATTTCGTGAATAAGACAAGGCGGACCATTGCCGGGGAGGATATCACAAAGAGCGTCGCAGACGCCCTTCAATACATCTCATATTACCATCCTCCCGATTATATCCGGTACCTTTCGCAGGCATACACTCGCGAACAGAGCCCGGCGGCAAAGAACGCCATCGAGCAGATCCTGCTGAACTCCCGCATGGCGGCCTTCGGACGTCGTCCGATCTGCCAGGACACCGGTCTCGTAGTTGTCTTTGCCAAGGTCGGTATGGACGCCCGCATCAAATCAAAGGCCAGTTTCGCTGACCTCGTGAATGATGGCGTCCGTCGGGCATATCTTGACCCGGACAACCCGCTCAGGCCTTCGATCGTCGCTGATCCGCTCGCCGGACGCATCAATACCCGCGACAACACGCCGGCGGTCATCCACGTCGACCTTGTGCCCGGGAATGCAATCGAGATTGCCATCGCAGCAAAAGGGGGCGGGTCGGAAAACAAGGCGCGTTTCACCACCCTGAACCCCAGTGCATCCGTTGCCGACTGGGTAGTCCACACCGTTTCGACGCTGGGCAGTGGATGGTGTCCGCCCGGCCTGATCTCGGTCGGCATCGGTGGCAGCGCTGAAAAGGCGATGCTGCTGGCGAAGGAGGCTATGAACGAGCCCATCGATATATCGGAACTGATTGCTAGGGGGCCGTCAAGTGCGGAGGAGGCACTGCGGGTTGAGCTTTATGAACGAATTAATGCGCTGGGTATCGGCGCTCAGGGACTAGGCGGCCTGACGACAGTCGTTGACGTCAAAGTCGCTACTTATCCAACCCATGTGGCGTCCAAGCCTGTGGCGCTCATTCCGCAATGCGCCGCCAACCGGCACTTGAAGTTTATCTTGGACGGCACAGGACCGGTGCAGCTCCAACCGCCCGACCTTTCCGAATGGCCCCAGATCGGTCATGAGGATTTGCACAGAACCGGCGTCCGTCGGGTCAATGTCGATGCGCTCACCAGGGAAGAGACGGCATCGTGGCGCTGTGGGGAAACCCTTCTTTTGTCCGGAAAGATGTTGACGGGCCGTGACGCCGCCCACCAGCGAATGGTCGACCTGATCGATGCCGGCAAGCCGCTCCCGGTCGATCTGAGGGGACGCGTGATCTACTACGTCGGACCAGTCCGCGCGGTGAGGGATGAGGTCGTGGGGCCTGCTGGCCCAACAACCGCCAGCCGTATGGACGCTTTTGCTGAAAAGATCCTCGCCGAGACCGGGCTCTTCGCGATGCTGGGTAAGGCGGAGAGGGGACCCGCGGCCATCGAGTCGATTGTCAGACACAGGACACCCTATCTCATCGCGGTGGGTGGCGCTGCATACCTGATTTCAAAATCGATCAAGGCGGCGCGGATCGTTGCCTTTGAAGACCTGGGCATGGAAGCCATCTATGAATTCGAGGTGCAGGACATGCCGGTTATCATGGCTGTCGATGTTGAGGGAAACTCCATTCACAGTTCCGGGCCCCTTGAGTGGCGTAAGCGCATGGCGGCCGACAGCATCGCCCGCAGCATCGGCGTTTGAGTCTTCCGGCTGGGCGATCCGCCCCGGCTCAATGTCGCGACATCGGGCCGGGCCGAACTCTGGGCCGTAGCGGCAACACGGGCGGCATTTGCGGTGCAGGCTCCTCGGCGAGCCAAAGAAGAAAGGCCTTCAATTCATCTCGAAGCCAAATGCGCTGATGTAAACACTGAATCGACCATGCCGTCCTCGGGATCGATGCTCGGGAACTGTCGAGGGTGCCAATCAGGTAGTAGCGCCGGTACTGACCATCCATTTACGGCCAGATCGATGCCGACACGCGATCACCGCTCTGCGCGTCATCGCATAGGGGAGGGCAATGCCCAACTGTTCTGCATCCCTTCTGATTGGATCGCTCTCAGTCAGATGACATTCCTAACCTCACACTGACCCGTTTCGGGCCGAGACAGATGTGTCCACTAAATTCCCTCGCTTCGATCGATGATAGAATTTCTGGCACCAATTGCCCTTTCCACCAGTTTGAGAGCAACAGATCATGAAGTCGAAACCAAATCCTGTGCAACTAGACGATTGGGATATCCGGATTCTCTCAGAGATCCAGTCAGATGGTCGGATTTCAAAAAGCGAACTCGCAAAGCGTGTTCATCTTTCGGCGTCGGCCTGTTCAGAACGGCTCCGCGTGCTGCAAGCCGCAGGCATCATTGAGGGTTTCTATGCGCGACTCAGTCCAGCCCTCATCGGCGGCATCATCTCTATAATGGTGGAAGTGGTTTTGGACCGCCATCGTATCGAGGACCAACGGCACTTCGAGACTGCGATCCAACAGATTCCGGAAATCCTGGACTGCTGGGCCATCGGGGGGCGGATCGACTATTTGATGCGGGTTTCATCTCCTTCCATGGCTGCGTATCAGGATTTCATGGAGGGATTGCTGCAGGCAGGCTTGGGTATCAACCAATACTACAGCCTTGTCGTGACGAAGCCAGTGAAAGCCAATTCACCAATTCCGTTGTCCTCATTCAAGAGGAGATGAACTCTGAAGCGTTTCCGTCGGCAATTAGTCCCGATTCCGCGAATTCATCGGTCAGATACGCACATTTCCGCGAAATTCGAGAGGCCGTTGCGCATATAACGAGCCCTTAACCGAGTGTTCTGCTTCAATTTTTCGGGCGAAGAGCAGCGAAGCGTTTAAGCAATCTAGTCGGGACCCAAAAGTCCTTCGCCCAGGATGTAAGCTCAAAAGCACATATTGCCAAAGACCTTTGAGTGCCTGCTCTGCCACAAGCTCACAACTATGTAGATATGGAGGGAATTATGGCTGGAAGACCCGACAACCCCGGAAAGGGACCACCAGATAATCCGGGAAAAGGACCGCCTCACGGAGTGCCTTCCGGGCCGCCTCAGGGTGTTCCGCCGGGCCCGCCCGTTCCGCCGGTGCCCCCGCCGCGCAAGGTGGGATGAGAGGATGGTTGATCCCGATTCATCCATGACGACCCCGGCGCAGCCAGTTCCCCGCTGGGAGAAGCGTTATCCGGGGCGGCTTAAATACGAACTCGACGCGCTGCACGCCGCCGGGATAACGCCTGAGATTGACGAGCCGGCCCTCGCTGCGGGGCGATTGTTGCTCACATTCGACTGGCCGCTCGATACGGCGACGCCCCTTCGGTTGCAGGCTGTCTTTCCCGACGCCTACCCGCACTTTCGGCCTCAGGTCTTTCTGCTCGCCGGCCTGGACCCCCCGCCCGCGCGCCACCGCAGTCCTATCGAGGGCAATCTCTGCCTGCTCGGCCGCGACACCCGGCAGTGGACACCGGGCTGGTCGCTTTGCACGTTGCTCGAAAAGCAGCTCGCCGACTCCGTGCGTGGTACCGGTGAGGAAGACCAGCAGGGCGAGCCTGCCGAATACTGGTGGAACAACCTTGGCCGTAATTCCGGATCTTATTGTCTGATCGACAGCGGCTGGGATGTCGGCGACACCTCGCAGGGCACATTGCAGCTGCGTTACATCCAAGATCAAACGGTCAAAGTGGAGGCCGAGAACGGTCCAATCCATATTCCGGCCGTCAGGGCCTATATCAAAGAGGTTCGCGCTGAGGATGGCCAAGTGCTTCACCAATGGGCGGGTCCGCTCCCAACCGACCTGGCCGACGCCAAGAATCAGCTGGAGGTTCCGTGGGTAAGATCAAAAGACACGATCCTGCCCGAACCTCAGCTCGATGCACAGCTGAAAAGGCTCCGCCAAGATCACTCATGGCTCCGGCGTACCCGGCCACGAAACTACGGTTCAGGTCTGAAGTTTGACCTCTGCGCACTCGTCTATCCGAGCGAGCTCGCCTTTGGTGAGACGGGCCTCGGCTGGTGCTTCGTCATGGTCTTCGGTCATGCGCACGGCTTTGAGCCGAAGAAGAACAAAGCCCCCAAATCACTGCGTATCACGGCGTTGCCCGTTTTTCGCGCCGGGCCGGGCGACATTGGCTGGCGCGTTCCGGCCGTTGCATTCCTCAAAGACAAGCGGATCCTTGTCGTCGGTGTTGGCGCCGTCGGCGCACCGGTAGCGATCGAACTTGCTCGCAACGGATGCCGCACCCTCGATCTCGTCGAACATGACATTCTTGAGCCCGGAAACACGATCCGCTGGCCTCTGGGCGCAGCCGCCTGGGGGCAACGCAAGACAGACGCGTTGCAGGCTTTTCTCGCTCGCCAGTATCCGGCAACCGAAGTCCGTAGCCATTCGCATTTTATAGGTATTGCGGCGCAGGCTCTGAGCGATCCGGGTGACGACGATATTCTCGACTCGCTCATCAGGGACGCTGATCTCGTTATCGATGGCAGCGCTTCGCACGGCGTTACAACGCTGCTGGATGACCGCTGCCGAAGCGCAGCCGTTCCCCTCATAAGCATGTCTGCGACGCTGACGCTGGAGGGCGGCACCGTTGTCCGGCACGTCCGCGAAAGCGGCTGCCCGAATTGCCTTTTGCACGCATGGCACAAGCACGAGATCGAACCCCCGCCAGGACAGGATGCCGGTGACGAAGCCCTGACCCAGCCGGCGGGGTGTAGCGAGCGCACATTCACCGGTGCCGACTATGATCTGCAGGAACTTTCGCTGCAAGCGGTGAGGCTGGCCATCGATACCCTCTCGGGCAAGGCGGACGAGGGTTCGGTCGTGCAGACACTCAGCTTTGTTGATGATGAACGAGCGCGCTGTCCGCCGCGCTGGCGTGTCGATTCGCTGCCCAAACATCCGGACTGCCGGGGCGGGCATTGATGTTGCCGGATGTCGATGTCTGGCTGCCTAACACCGTGACTCAGGAATGCGCGGTTGAAGCCGACACCAACTTCCCCTTAGAGACCGGCGGCACTTTCATGGGCTGGTGGTTGAATCCTGATACCGCCGTCGTAACCGCCATGATTGGTCCCGGACCCGGCGCCCTTCACGAGCGCTTCCGGTTCCAGCCGGATCAGCAATGGCAGCTTGAGCAGATTGCCGCCCACTATGAGCGTTCGGGTCGCCGCGAGACTTACCTCGGCGACTGGCATAGCCACCCCGGCGCTTCGAGCGGCGCGCTGAGTTGGACCGACCGCGCCGTCCTTCGCCGCGTTATCGCCACACCAGAAGCCCGCTGCGCACTGCCGCTGATGATGGTTCTATGGGGTTCTTCCGGCACATGGCAGCTGACGGCGTGGCGAGCACAAACGGTGCCGCGGGTGGTGCTCTGGGACAAGCTGCATCTCGATCCGGTGCAGATAAGGGCCTTTTGAAATCTCCGCACACGCAGATGCCAGCGGCTTGATGAAAGGCATGACCTGGCATCCGCTTCGGTCAGGCGATGATCCGGCAAACCTGCGCGAGGAACGGCCTGCCCGACAGCGTGGCCTGCAGCGGGTGAAATCGCAAACGGCCGCGCCCGCCGGCGTGGACCCGCTGCATTGGCTGCTCCTGACCACCCATGCGGCAACCTGCTCCGCCGGGGCCTGGCCGATTGTCGCTTGTACACTCAGCGCTGGCTCATCGAGCAGTTCTTCCGAGTGATGAAGACCCTGGGCTTGAAGATCGAGACAGCCAGTTGCAATCGGGACAGATGGAAGCGTCTACTGCTGTGTGGACACGGTGTCGAGCCTTGGCGAGCCCGTCCAAATCTATGCGAAAGAAGAATCTAAAGCACGTCCTGGGATGGTAAATCGATCGTGATGTGAAGAGGGGACCTTTGCTGCTCGATGAGGAGACTGCGGAGGGTCTTCTCGAGCATGCTTCCCCTGCCGCGCGACTCAGCGATCCTGACGCCTTCATAACGCTGCGAATCTGCTTTGAGAGGGGTGGCAATCCTGAATAGCCCAAGGCGTGCCGCCACGAGCGTGCGCATCACTATATCCCCGAAAATATTCTGGCGACACGAAGAACGCATCGCGGAAGTTCTATTGGGCTGCTGGATGGGGATCTTTGGACAGCGCCTCTCGTAAAACCGTCCCCGGGTTATGAGGTACCTTCGCAGACCTCCGCCGAAGAACAGAAACACGGCGGCGGCCACACTGATCCCTTATCCGCCTCAAGGAGAAGGTAAACTCCAGAAACCTTGGTTTTCACTGCGTTCGAGCCGATTTTCGCGAATTCGTCGGCTAAAGACGTGCATTCCCGCGAAACTCGAGGGTGTTTGCGAGTATGCTTGTTCTCAATAGGCGGCTAGTTGAGTGTCTTCTGCCTACTGCTCCCGAGGAGGAACTATGAGCTTGAGCAATTTGGGGACTGAGCAGCTGCGGGAGAAGGACCGAAGCTTCGTCTTTCATCCGTCTACACACTTGGCCAAGCACAGCCGCGGCGAGACGCCAAACCGGATCATGGCCGGTGCGGAAGGCGTGTACATCTGGGATACGGAGGGTCGGAAAAGTCTTGACGGTTTCGGCGGGCTCTACTGCGTCAATATGGGATACGGATGCACGGAGATTGCCGAGGCTATCGCCCGGCAAGCGCACGAGCTGCCGTTTGCCCATGTCTATGCGAGCCAGGGCACGGAGCCAGTCGCGCTTTTGGCCGAGGCCGTGGTCGAATATTTCGGGCAGAACATGCGACGAGTCTATTTCGGCCTTTCCGGCTCCGACGCCAACGAGACCAACATCAAGCTGGTGTGGTACTACAACAACATTCTCGGCCGCCCCGAAAAGAAGAAAATCATCTCGCGGCATCGCGGGTATCACGGGTCCGGGCTAGTCACCGGTAGCCTGACAGGCCTTCCCTTCTTTCACGATTTCTTCGACCTGCCTCTGAATTTGGTGCGCCATACGACGGCGCCCCACCATTACCGCCAGGCGTATGATGGCGAAAGTGAGGAGGCGTTCTCCAGGCGCTGTGCTAACGAACTTGAAGCCCTTATCGTCGCTGAAGGCCCGGAGACGGTTGCAGCTTTCATTGGAGAGCCGGTACTTGGGACCGGCGGCATCGTTCCGCCTCCGAAGGGATACTGGGCTGCGATTCAAGGCGTGCTTCACAAGTACGATATCCTTCTTATCGCCGATGAAGTGGTCTGCGGCTTCGCGCGAACCGGTGAAAAATTCGGGTCCCACCTCTATGGCATGCGCCCGGATTTCGTGACCATCGCCAAGGGCTTGAGTTCAGCCTACTTGCCCATCTCCGGGTCAATTATCGGCGATCGCGTCTGGTCGGTGTTGGAACAAGGAACGGAAAAGAACGGCCCGCTCGGCCATGGCTGGACATATTCCGGTCACACGCTTTGTGCGGCGGCCGCGCTTGCCAATATTAGATTGCTGAAGGAAAGAAACATCTTGGAACATGTTCGGGATGTCGGACCCTATTGGCAAGCCCGCATGAAAGCCGAGCTGGAGGGACATCCCATCGTCGGCGAGGTTCGCGGCGTCGGCATTCTATCCGCCGTGGAACTGATGCGGGATCCTAAAGGGCGGGTACCGTTTGCACCCGGGCTTCAGGTCGGCGTGCGCGCCGTCGCTGCTCTGTTCGAGAATGGTGTCATCGGCCGCGCTATGCCGCATGGCGATGTCCTCGGCTTTGCCCCGCCTCTGATCATTACCCGAAAAGAGATCGACATCGTCGTCGATGCGACCGCGAAATCAGTGGATACGACCTATCGCGCGCTGAAGGCGGAAGACGCGATATGATCTGACGTGAGATGACGCCTTCCACTCGGATCGACCAGGATATCACGTCCGGCGCCACGCTCTTCACTTTAAGGCAACTTGCATCGACTGTATGCAAGCCGCTGCTGAAATGCGACGCCAATCTTAAAACACAGTGACGCCTTCGCGTCCGGTGACGTAGGGCTGCTGCACGAATTGTCGAGGTGACGCTCTCACAGACCACAGACCGCAATCTACCGTGATCCTGAGCTCCTCCACTGAAACAGTCTCAACAGCCCGCAAACAGAGACTCCGACCGTAAGGTAGGGCAACCAAGAGGACTACTATCACCTGCTAACATATGACGTTGGAATGAGGTCTCGGTATCAATAACAGCGCCGTCGAAGCACATATCGCCCTCCCAAGGCGCACGCCCGGCACGGAGCTCAGTCTCCGGCCGGGCCTTCAACCCAGAATGGCTGAGCATTGGCCCGCCCGTCTTGGCTCCTGGAGGGGGCCAGAACTCACTGCAGTTTAGCTATGCAAGACGCTTTTCATAAATTTGTAGAGCAGATCGCAGACAGCGCTGACGCGACGGACCTGCGCAACGCTCTGGGCGAGATTGCCTCTTCGCTCGATTTGCCGTCTTTTGCCTATCTTTTCCCTTCGCCTGGCAAGGGCCGCAAGGTGCGCCTGATTTCCACCTACCCTCAATCCTGGACATCTCACTACCTTCACAGTCGGTATGAAAAGATTGACCCGGTTATCCATCAGGCGCGTGGTGGTCAGGAACCGTTCAACTGGGATGCGCACGGTGCTGATCTCGAACTATCGACGCAGCAGCGACAACTGATGGATGAGGCGACGCAATTTGGCATTCACTGCGGCTTCACGATCCCGATCCATGACAGCACCGGTACTTTTGCAGCACTGACCTTCGCCTCCGATGAAAGGCGACCACCGTTCTTTCGCCTGATTGATCGATATGATCGCGTGCTGCAGCTCATCGCGGTCTTCTTCCATCTTCATGCCTGTCGCAAGCTGGCCGACGGCAGGACCGTGGCTGGCGTTGCCCTATCGCGAAGGGAAATGGAATGTCTGAAGTGGGCGGCTCGCGGCAAGACGGCGTGGGAGATCGGCCGCATCCTTGGGATCAGTCGGCGCACCGCGGCCTATCATCGGGATAACGCCAGGGATAAGCTTGGAGTGAAGACGGCTATTCAGGCAGCTGTTCGGCTTGCACTGTCCCGGCCATCTCTCTTCACCTGATCTCCGAAACCTGGGCACATACACAGGTTGTATCAACTCCGGCCTTTGCCTTCAATCGCAGGTGTTATCCATGCGAGGGAGAAGGCCATCATGATGCAGTTGATCACGCCGGATTGCTACGCTGAGTTCAGCGACGAGCTGGAGCAGATGCATCGCTTGCGGTATCGCGTTTTCAGGGATCGACTTGATTGGGACGTTTCGTTCAGCGGCGGCTTTGAGGTCGATCCGTTCGACGCGCTTCGTCCCCATTACCTATTGCTGCGTGCGCCCGCCGGACGCATCGACGGCTGCGTGCGCCTGTTGCCGACTACAGGACCGACGATGCTGCGCGATAGCTTCTTCGCTCTCCTTGCCGACCGTCCAGCGCCGGAAGATCCGCGTGTTTGGGAAAGCAGCCGTTTTGCGCTTGATTTTCCGCCTTCCGCGCCCAAACAGGCGGGCATCGCAATTGGCACCTACGAGCTGTTTGCCGGAATGGTCGAGTTTGGTTTGTCACGCGGTCTGCGCAGCATCGTCACCGTAACCGATCTGCGCATAGAGCGCATCTTGCGTCGCGCCGGCTGGCCACTCGAACGGTTGTCCAATCCGCAAACAATTGGCAACACACGCGCCGTTGCCGGATATCTCGACGTCTCGAGAGAGAGCTTGGAAGCCCTCCGTCGCAATGGCGGGCTCAAGGGCCCGGTCCTGTGGACCCCGGTCATTAAGACCGCCTGAGCCTGCAATCCAACCTTTCTGGAAATGATGCAATGGACGAAACAAGACCTGGCCCTGCTTGGCCGGACAGGCACGATGATCGTGCCTATAGCTATGTCGAGCAGCTCACCAGCCGAGGCTGGGCCTGGGAATTCCTCAGGCGCAATCCAGACTTCCAGAAGGATCTGGCGAACGCGCTACGCGGTGCCGAACGCACGAACGCCCGGTCCGTGGACATTATCAGCCTGCCTTCGAACACTGTTGATCTCTCGCGGTGGGGCCTTCTGTTTTGCAAGTTCAAAAGGAACTGATGCGAGCGTCTTTTGGTGCCCCTGCCAATGTCCGCATGTTTTGCCCGTTGTTGCCGAAAAGGCGGCGCGGCCGCGCGGGGTCGACTTGCTTGATCTCGCCTCGCGCTCCTGCCGCATCTCCATACTCGTCACGCGGGACGGGCATCAGCACCTCCTGGTCGAGGACAGTGGCAGGAGCTTGCAGCTGGCTGCCTCCGGCGTCAGCGTCCTCGAACCTGTCCGATTGACATCCTCCGTCCTCTGGTCGCCAGAGGAACTGAAGCAACGCCTGAACGCGTTGGAATGTCTGAACAGCCTTTGTTGGACCGGCAGGCTGCAACCAGGATTCTTTCCGACCGAGCCCCGTTGCTCGCGGTTGCGCCGAGTCTTGCGTGCCCTCGACGGCTTTATCGCTGGCGCATCACACCGCGAAATCGGCCTTGCTCTCTTCGGCAGAGCCCGCGTCGAGCAGGACTGGGCCGACCCCAGTGACCATCTTCGCGACAGCGTCCGCCGTGCCGTCAGACGCGGGCGCTCGTTTATGAACGGCGGGTATAAGCTTTTCCTTCTATAGCGTCACCATCAGGCCTTTGGGCGGCCAGAGAACAGCTCTTTGTACCCCGCCACCACCAGCCAGTGGGCGCGCGCGAGATGGCTGCGAACCGCCCTTTGGGCGCGCGTTGGCTCTTGCACTGGATCGATTCCCAATATCGCCTGCGCCATCTCTTCTTCGCTGGCATTGCCGGCGCATGCGTCTATGAGCTTCAAATATGTCGTGAAGTGTTCATCGTCGTAAGCGGTCAGGCTCTCCGCCCATGGGACCTCGTCAGCAACAGCAGGTTTGAGCAGTCTGTCTACCATTTCATGTCTCGCAGTAAGACTTATCCCGCGCCCGCGCAAATCTTTGACGGCACAATATCCTAAAATGGGATAATCCGAAAACTGGGATTAGTCCATGAGCCGGTTCTTTCTTGGCCGGTTCGTCTGATGCCGAAATCCCTTCGATCACCTCGCCAGCGCTGGCTGCTGAAAAGGTTGATAGCGGCGCGCAAAAATATCGGATTCACCCAGAGCCAGGTTGCTGAAATGCTAAGCCGCCCGCAGTCGTTCGTCGCCAAGTATGAGGGTGGTGAACGTGGGCTGGACGTAATTGAGTTTCTCGACGTAACCGAGGCTCTCAAAATCGATCCTTGCGAGCTTCTGGCACAAATGCCTCGTGACCTATAGGTGGCGTCCCACTTTGTTTGGGTGTCAAACTTCACGATTTACGTCCTTGAGTTCTCGGATCAGCGGGATTTGCCCTCGCTAAAGTGATGCCGTGCAGCCGCTCCTCTTTGTTGTCTCTGATTTTCGTAGAGAATCCTCCGTGGTGAAATCCTCGACGAGAGGGTCGCTTCTCGTGCATGGAAATCCGAGAGGTCTTTGCCCGCAATCTGCGTAGGCATCGCCAAAAAAGAAATTGTCGTAAGAAGCGCTGGCCCATGAGGCTGGCGTCGACCGAACATATGTCAGCGCACTTGAGCGCTCGGTCTATGCCGCCAGCATTGATACGGTGACAAAACTCGCCAGAGTGCTCGGAATCGAGCCGGCCGATTTACTCGACCCTCATTCTGAATAAATCTGGAAGCAGCGACGAAACCGCGGTTGATGAGACTCGACCAGAAGGTTTTCCAGGCATTTCATGCCGCTGACAGGAGCGCCCGCGCGCCTGACGACGCGCACCAGGTCTCGTGAACCGAGCCCGCTTTTCTTCGGCAAGCTCAGGCGGTCTCGGCCATTCGGCTTCGCCCCTTGGCGTGGGCAGCCCTTCGAGACGGCCGCCGCCCTTGCGGGCGGCGGGGTTTGTCTGTTGGCCTTTCCCGGTGGCGCGGGGTGGGCGGCACTCCCTTCTAGGCCCGCCGCGGCAGCCCGCAACCCTTCGCGTGCCGCTCAGGGTCCTCCTCTTCGTTCCGGTCCTTCGGATGCGGTCCGCCTCCCACGGCGGGCCTTTCCGGTCGCGACTCGCCGCCCACCCCGCTCACATGGGGACTTTGTCGTCAAGGCTGTCTTCGCATATCAACCTCAATGCGTTGTGATCCAAGGTCCGAGCCTGTCATCTTGGCGCGGTGACAACACCGGTCCAAACTCACATACGGTCGCTGCTCTGTGGCAGCTGCACCAACATCCCGCTTTCGTCGGTAAGGCTCAGGGGAACGCGACCAATCTTCCGGACGGCATTTTGGGCCAAGTGGGGTGGAAGGTTCGTTCGCCCAGGATCAGCCGGGAGCGATCAATCCCGGCGGATGGAGAAGAGTGCGTTGATCATGCCGGCTTCATAACAGCGCCCTCAATGACAGCACCATGATGAACGTACTTCCACAGCGCGATCAGAAGTTTTCTCGCGAGCGCAATGATGGCCGGCTTGCGGCGCCTGCCGCCGTCGATCGCGACCCGCTCCTGGAACCATTGTGCCAAAGCCGATCGAGGTTGATGCAAAAGCCAGAACCACGACAATTGCACCATCACGGTCCTCAGCCTCGGATTGCCCGCCTTCGATACGCCCTGTTCCCGGCTGATCGATCCGCTTTGCCACGGTGTCGGTGTCAGACCGGCATAGGAGGCAAGCTGCCTTCGATTCGCAAATTCGCGATACAGACCCTCGGACCAAAGCACCTCGGCAACGTGCTCCCACGCCGCGCAGTTGCTTGAGCATCGACATTCCATTGGCGACTTTTGAAGGCTCGCATTCTTTGCGAGCCGCTTCGTCGCGCGCTGCCTCCACGTCCTTGATTTGCCGAAGCAGGAGCTCGATCCGGTCCAGTGCACGCACAATTTCCGCTTTGAGATTCGGCGGTAGTTCACGACCGTCTCCGGTCCTGAGTTCTTCCAGTCTAGTGCGCCGGTCCCGCTTCAGCGGCTCAAATCCAATGATGCCCTGTGAGAACAAGAGCCCTTTGACCCGGTTCACGATCTTGATCCGCTCCGCGATAAGAGCGCGTCGCTCACGGCTGTTGCGCTTTCTGTCCTCTTGCTCGGGCGATGGCGGAACGACCATGGCGCAGACCCGCGGTTCGCCGCGCTTGTAGGCAAGCAGGGCGCGAAGGAGGGTCTCGCCGTCCAGCTTGTCTGTCTTTGCCCGGCGTTTCCTGCGTGACGTGGCGATGGATGCCGCATCAACAACATGGCTTTCGATGCCGTCACGCTCAAGGATCCGATGTATCCAGAAGCCGTCTAGGCCAGCCTCTTGGATTGCGATCACCGGCACGTCACGGCTCGTTCTGCGCCGAACCGTCGCCTTCAGTTGGAGGACAAGGTCCAACAAGCCGGCCGTATCGCCTGCTTTGACGACGCGCTTTGACATCTTCTCTCCGTTGCACGGCAACAAGCTTGTCACCAACCAGGTCGAGCGACTGAGTTCCAGGGACAGGAAGATAGCACCGAGCGTCGTATGGACCGCACCGGTTTCATTCTCAGTCGCGTTTTCAGTCTTCATGTGTCTGGTTCCTTCAAGTTCTTCACGAGCAATGTGCCGGTCAAAGCGAGTTGATCGCAGCTGCGGTCATCGCTTCGCGATGCGGTTTGATTGTTACCTGCCCCCGTTTCGCGGGGTGGGCGACGCTCCTTTCTAGGCCCGCTGCGGCGTGCCGCAACGCTCGCTCCGCTCGCATCCTCCACTCCGTTCCGGCCCTTCGGGTGCGGCCCGCCTCATTCAGCGGGCCAAGCCAGTCGCGTTCTGCCGCCCACCCCACTCAACGGGGGCAGGCACGCGAGATTGGGATCGACTTCTTCCGGGGAAAGGCGCGGCGATTGGCGAGCGGAGGATGAGACGATGCATGCAAACAGCAAGCGTTGTGCCAGCACAGAGGCTGGCGCAGGCAAGGGCGGGCGCCCCGGCGCCAGCCTTTATCAGGAGATCACCGGGCGGCCGCCCCTCGACAACCGCTTCTTCAGTTGTCGCCCGTTCAGGGCCGACGGAAAAGGGCGCACAAGGCGCCCTTCATTTCGATCGGCTATCAGCAGGTGCCTTCGCTTTCGTTATCAGAAGCGGTAGGTGACACCTGCGCCTATCAACCAGGGATCGAGCTCCGCCTTCCCCGTCAGCTTCGCGCCGTCGACCGTGACGTCGAAGTCTGGCTTGAGGAAAACCTTCTTCACGTCGAGGTTGACGCCCCAGTGCTGATCCACCATGTAGTCGAACCCGACCTGCAGCGCGGTGCCGAACGTGTTCTTAACATGGAGAGCATCTGCACTGCCGACGTCCTGGTTATAAAAGATCGTGTAGTTCACGCCGGCGCCGACATACGGCTTGAATGCGCCGAAATCGGTAAAATGATACTGCAATGTGAGCGTGGGTGGCAGCAGCCAAACCTTGCCGAGATTGCCCAGCGCGCCGATCGCTCCTTGGCCCTCGATATTCGCATAGGTGGTGCCGAGTATGAGCTCGGCGGCGATGTTGTCCGTGAAGAAATAGGAAAGATCGAGTTCCGGGATCACGGTGTCCGAATAGGAAAGACCGGAGCCTGACACTGCATTGACGTAGCCCGAATCCTCGGTGATGACCCCCAACCCACGCAGGCGGATTTGCCAAGGACTTGGCTCTTTTGTGACCGAGGTTCCTGCCTGCGGGACGCTCGGGGCTTGCACAAGGTCGGCCGCGACGGCTTGCTGTCCCACCACCATGAGGACGACGGCCGCTGTTGCTCCCCGCGCCACGCCCGTTTGCTTTCTCGCCATGATATTCTCTCCTTGCTCTTCAGAAATGTGCACTGAATTACGAAAAATTTTGCTCGAATTGCTTGATATTGGCGGAGCGCTCATGCCCAGTTTGCTCCCGGCTGCGACCGTAGGTTCGGCGCGCATGATCCTGGGATGATTTCTCCTCTATCCGTGCCGCAGCGCGTTTTGCGGACTGCGTTGCAGGTGCCGTGCCAAATGAGAAAATCATTTCAGAACAATGCGATCACCCTGATGGCGCTATGTCTTATGTCCGACATCGTCGAAGATCCGACAACGAATGCAGCCGTGACCGCCTGATAGAACCTCCCGTGCCAGATCGGTGGGCACTGCGGAATAAGCAGTGAAGCTCACCGCGAAACTGGCCGAACTTCGGATCGACATCGGCGACGCGGCGATCGACGACCACTGCGTCGCCGGTGTCGGGCGCGGCACAGCCTGAGGACACCGCGGCGCGATCATCGAATAACTGCGTTTACGTTGCCTCCATCCTCGCCCACCGGTGGGCGCGCAAAGGACTGCTTTGCGGCCTCATCCCTCCGCCTGGATCGCAGGGACCGAACGGCGCACGTGCTTTTGGAACCGGCAGAGTGGTCATCACGCAATTGTCTTCCGGCTATCTTTCCAGAGATTCGACAATCCAGTTGGTGAAGGTCCCATATCGCCCAATCATTGATGTGCTTAGGTCTGGGCATGCCCCCATCCGCAACCATCTCATCAAGAGCATCGATCCGACACCAACATAGAGAATTGCTTCCCCATGAGAGAGGCGTCGCGGCGGACATGAGAGTGCGCCACTCTTGATGATCGCGGGCTCCGAGGATGTCGGGATCGAGCCAGTGAACGGCACGATAGGGCGAAGGATCTGGCAGCTCTTGCAACTGCCGACCTCGATGGGAGAAGGAAATCGCGATCTGTCCGGCAGAGACACAAGGTTCTGCACTGTCCGTTCATGAAGACTTCCTGCTGGTCTCCATAAGAGAAGTATTCTGGTGCAGAAGGTGCCCCGATTAGCTATTCGGAAAAAGGCGACATCGACGTGCAAATCGGGCGCCGCCGTGAGGCGTCCCCCTCAATGTCGGATTTCCGACAGGATCGCAAATCCGCCAACCCATTGTTTAATAAAATGTTCCGTCTTTGGCACGGCCGATGCAGGGGACTCTGCATCAAAGAGAGGTCGTTCATGATCATCCGCACCGAAAATGCCGTCGCCGCAGTGAAAACCGCGCTCTCGCCTGCCATCAAGCCGCCGAAAGGCCGGCGCGTCATGGTTGAGGCGGGTGATTGCGCCGGCTTCAAACACCTTAATGGGCTTGGAAAGCGTCTCGCGTGACGGCGAGGCGGGCATCCAGACGGGTGGAAAGGACATACGTCGTTGCCCCACGTCGCCGGCATGAACCGTCGATTGTCACCGCGCTGGAATGCTGGGGTCTACATTCGGCGACCCGAACGCGGACAAATTCCCGCAAACCCGGTCGGGACCGGGGCTCGAAAACGTCCGCGAGGGGGCCCAATGGCTATCGCCGATATTCGCCGCGAACAAGCCGCCTAGCGGGAAGACTCTATAGGAGGAAAGCAAGTGGAGTTATCTTGCGTTGGGGTCGGTGCTGGGCCGTCTAATTTGAGCCTTGCGTGTCAGATACACGAGCAAGTTGGGCAAGGGGCACTGTTCGTGGATCGGCAGGTCGACTTCCGCTGGCATCCAGGCATCGCATTCGATTCCTCGGAGCTCCAAGTCAGCCACTTCAAGGATCTGGTCACGCTGGTGAATCCGCGATCAGCCTACACTTTCGTAAACTTCCTGCACGAGAACGGGCGTCTGTATCACTTCCTGAACGCACAGTTCGAGGCCGTGCTTAGAGTTGAGTTCGAGCAATATCTGAACTGGGCCTTCCACAGGAACCCACTTGTGCGCGGCGGCGAGACAGTGCGCGAAATCCGGTTTGACGGCGAGTTTCGGGTGCGGACGGATAAGGCGGTTCTCGGCGCCAGAAACGTCGTGGTCGGCATTGGCAAGCAGGCGCAAATTCCGCCTCAGTTTCAGGGCTGGATTGGACGCAACCTGTTCCACTCATCTGTTTTACTGCACATCCACCCTGAGGTGCGGAGAAAGCATGTCTGCGTGGTCGGCGGAGGCCAGTCGGGAGCCGAGGTGATGTTGCACCTTGTCGGCCTGCCGAACGAACGGCGGCCTGGCTCGATCACTTGGGTCTCGCAGCGCGAAAACTATCTGCCTCTGGACAACAGCCCGTTCACAAACGAGTTGTTCATGCCCTGCTTTTCGGATCGTTTCGCGGCGATGAGCGAGTCGCAGCGTAAGCTGCTCCTGCGGCGTTTCGTGCTTGCCTCGGACGGCATTTCGGAAAGCACGTTGCGCGCGATCTATCAGGCGCTGTACCGCCACGCATTTTTCGAGCCAAACCGATGCGACATCACACTGCGGCCGAGCAGCACCGTCTCGCACTGCATCAACGCCGGCGCAGGTCACAGGCTGACCCTGCAGCACGGCATGGACGAGGTCAAAGAAGTCACCGCTGACATCGTCATCCTGGCCACCGGTTACGAGAACGCGGTGCCAGGGTTGTTGGAACCGATCATGGACCGGTTGGAGCAGATCGACAATGAATTAGCTATTCGCGAGGATTTTTCGGTCAGCTGGGACGGACCGCGTGACAGACGCATCTTCGTACAAAACGCGAGCCTCGGGCAGCGCGGCCTCGCCGATCCGAACCTAAGCCTGCTGGCCTGGCGCGCGCGCCGCATCCTCGATAGCCTTCTTGGGCGCGCGCCATGCGCGAACCCCGAGCATCCTGGCTTCATTAGCCATACCTCGATCGAGAGCTGGCCCGACCCCGTAGCCGAAGAAATGGGCAGCGGGATATGACTCGTAGACTTTTGATCATCGGCGGTGGCATCCTAGGAATGATGTCCGCCTCCGCTGCGGCGAAGGCCGGAGGCTTCTCCGAAGTCATCGCGACAGAACAAGACCTTGGACCAAGCGGGCATCGCAGGGGCGTGCATTTCCCCTACGGTCGTCAAGACCGTACCAGATCGCTCACTCGAAAGAGCGCCGTGGTCTTGGCGGCCATGGCTGGGTCGGCGGTCAGCGGATGGTGCCGGCCTTTAGCGATGCGTGTCGTGGCTGGACCGGGTGAAGCGATTGATCCGGCCCAGTTTACGGAACTCCTGGACCCGGCTGAGCCTGACATAGGCAGTCTCGCGCCGAGCTTCTGCGGACAATATCCGCCGGAGCGGAACGCACTTAGCATCGCCGTCCCACATGACGTGAGTCCGTCTCCGTGGACCCGCAACTTGACCAGCGCCCGACTTCCCTAATTGGGATGTCCGACCAACCAGTCTTTCCAACAGGAGGCTTTTCACATGTTGACTGATGCACAAAGAGAAAAGTGGCAGAAAGACGGATACGTCAGGCTCGAAAGGTTCTTCGCTCCAGCGGCTCAGGAAGATATCTCTATTTTTGTCGAGGATATGTCACGCTGGGGTGTCAGCGATGATAAATGGCTCATGTGGTTCGAGAAGACGACGGACAATCGAAAGATCATCTCCAAGATCGAGAATTTTCTCGACTTCCATGATCCATTGCGTCGTTTGCTCTTAGAAGATCAGCGCATAAAGTCAGCGGTCGAGGATTTGCTTGGCGAAGATTCGCGCAGGCTCAAGGAGTTGCTGATTTTCCACTACCCCGACAGCGGCGGCTATCTCCCGCATCAGGACATTTATCACATTCCACACAAACTCCCCGACCGGATGGTCCATGCGGTGGTTGCCATAGGCATCGACGACTCCGACCCGGAAAACGGCGGGCTTTTCTTCAGCCCCGGCAACCACAAGAAGGGGGTGTTTCCCATGGATGCCGGTGGGGTGATCGATCCTCAAGTCGCCGAAATGTTCTCCTGGGAACCCGTAGTATGGAAGGCTGGCGACATCTTCATCTTCGACGATTACGCTCCGCACTACTCACGACCGAACAAAAGCAATCGTTCGCGGCGGACACTCTACTTGGTGTTCCAGCGTGCTTCAACCGGTGGACCGACCCGCGCTGAATATAACGTGCTTAAGCGCGCCCTTAACCCGCCCGAGGGCAAAGTGGCCGATCTCGACAAACTCAAGCCCCCAAATGGCATTTTCTATCGCGATTGAGCTCACGCAGCCAGAGGCATGCACCCGAAACTGATCGACCGCTCAAAAATGCGCAGAGAGTATGGCGTTCTGATTTGCGGGCTCGCGGAGCATCGACCGCAGCCCGTTACGACGGTTCGGCACGTGGATTGTGGAGGTGGTCGCAGGGCGGTCTTCTATGAGGCCTACAGCCCGACTGGCGCCCCCCTCGTCGCCCGCCTGGCGGCCCAGAGCCGGATTATTCTGGCCGGGGCCGCCAACGGGTTGGGCTGCCGCTTCTCTGCGCAACTTGCACAAGAGGCTGTTGCGTTGGCATTGGGAGATGCCACTGTTTCAACTGCTTAGGTTTGTCATGCGGAAATCTACGCTTTCTCGAACGACGCTGTCCCGGGCGTTCGGTATCAACATGGCCACGCTTGGAACGGGAAGCGCCGGCACGGGGTTTTCGTTCGGTAGGGTGGCACCGGGCGTTATATCCGAGCCCCATCGGCACGACGAAATCGAGGCCTTCGTGATCCTGTCAGGATCGGGCAAGGTCAGGACCGACCTTGGGGAAATCTCGGTCGAGGCGGGCGATGTCGTTCTGTTCGACCCTTTTGAAGCGCATGTGCTGCGCAACGACGGAAACGAAGACCTAGATTTCGTCGATGTCTACTGGCGAGACGGCGAGGCCGCCCTTGATGCCGCTGCAAAAACCACGGCTCCACGCGGGCCGATCTTCGTCTTCTCCACGCCTCCAACGCCAAATGGCGATCTGCATCTGGGGCATCTTTCTGGCCCCTATTTCGGCGCCGACGTCTATACTCGTTTCCTGCGGATGAAAGGAGTCGAAGCCTATCACCTCACTGGAAGCGATGACAACCAGAGCTACGTCACGACACGCGCCGATGCCGATCAATTGACGCCTGCAACCGTGGCGCGCTACTACGCCGACGAGATTCGCGCCACGCTTGCACTTCTCGATTGTGACGTCCACAGCTTCCAACCCACAATGGGCGATGACGGTTACGGCGAGTTCCAAGCCGCGTGTTTCCGCAGTCTTCTGAGCAGCACGGCGGTAGATCTGCGCCAGAGCCCTGCGCTTTTCGATGCTGTGACAGGCCACTATCTTTACGAGCCGGATGTTAGCGGCCTTTGCCCCGATTGCGGCGGCTCCGCCGGTGGCAACATCTGCGAGGAATGCGGCGCCCCCAACCTTTGCCACGACTTGGGCGCAGCCCGGTCACGGCAGTCTGCCGAGGCGCCGTTGGTCGGCTCCGTCCGCCGCCCGGAACTTGCCTTGGACCGATGCTACGACAATATCGACCGGCATCTAAGAGCGTCGGGCGTCCCGCCACGGATCTTGGATCTCTTCGCGCGCCTACGCCGACGTGGCAACTTTTCAGTGCCCATTACCCACCCCTCGGACTGGGGCCTGCCGGCCGAAGGGTTCCCGGGGCAAGTGATCTGGGTCTGGCCGGAAATGGCCTTCGGTTTTCTTTACAACATCCAGGCGCTCGGCCGCTTGCTGGGTCGCGACTGGAAGGCGGAGATGCCCGGCAACGACTGGCAGATTGTCCATTTCTTCGGCTTCGACAATTCGTTCTACCACGCGCTACTCTACCCCGCTCTTTACGCCGAGGTCTTCTCCCACTGGACGCCACGCATCCACTATCACGTCAACGAGTTCTACCTGCTCGACGGCAAGAAGTTCTCAACCAGCTGCCGCCATGCGGTCTGGGGCAAGGAGGTTCTGAGCCCAAAGACAGTCGACGTCGTGCGCCTCCATTTGGGCCTGACACGCCCGGAAGGTGAGCGGACGGATTTCACGCTGGACGCGCTGCGCCGCACCGAGAACGAGGTGTTCCAAGGGATTTGGCTGAACTGGCTTGATGCGTTGAACCAGGAAATCAAGCAGGATTTTGCCGGCCGTGTACCCGATGCAGGCGACTGGAGCCCGGCCGACCGCGCCTTCTTTGCTCGGATAGAGATCTATCGCGCGGCGATGGAACGCGCCTATTCGGACGAAGGCTTCTCGGTCCGCCGCGCGGCCGCTCAGGTCTGCGATTTCGTGCGCGATTGCGTGATCTACCGTCGGGCGCAAGACTATGCAGCGGCGCGACGTTTCTATCCCGCCCGCAATCGGACTTCGCTAGCCCTTCAGACGACGGCCGCTGCGATCCTGGCAGCGACGCTCGCTCCGCTGATGCCCCGATTCGCCAGAACGCTGGCGCGAGGCATCGATGGCGTCTCAACCGAAACATGGCCCCGGTCCGTCCAGCGCCTTGCGCCCGGGACGCGCTTTGATCTCGGACCCGTGTTGGTGTTCTACGCCAAATCCGGCAATCCTCATCTCGATGAGGAGGAAGCACTGTGAGCCCAAAGGTGCATCAGTGAGCTATCCCAATCTCGACCAGATCTGCGCGGCAATCAAAGCCGATGATGCCAAATATCTTTACTCGCTGTCACTGGCGACCGAACCCGCTATCAGACGGTAGAGACCAGATTGGCGGACCTGAACCAACGCATCGTCGACACCCTGGCCCGCGCCTTCGAGGACCGCTCGGCCGATCGCTTCCCAGCCCTTGCTGTTTCGTGCCGCAAATGCCGTGTGGGCTCGACTTCGATGACCAACCTCTTCGGCATCGCGGGATTTCCGTCCTCCAGCCGGTCAAGACTGTCATGCGGTTCGAGGCGCTTGGTCAACCTGGCGCGCCCTGGATCGTGCGCCGATCACCGGAAATGTCGAATGCGCACGCCTGCCTGATGGTATCTTCGATTCTGGCCGAGCCTGTACCGGCGCGGCAGTCGGCCGAAGAACAAGTGAGCTACTGACAATCGGAAGGTAGCAGGTTCAAAATTCTGCCCCAGAAACCGGATATTGCGCACAACCAGCGTTCACGATCGCGATGGTGCACAAGCTTCCAACCAGACCCGCGCAACGACAGCCCGTCGCCTGAAGATACTCGGCGAGGGCCGCCAAATCCCTCGCAAGCGTATCCTCCGTCACATGCACGCCGTCGTCGCCGACAATGCAGACGCTTGTCTCGTCGAGAGATAAACCCAGCCAGGGTGCTCCTTCAGGATTGCGTGTTTGCTCGGGTACGGAGCCGCCCCTCAGTTCCCAATCGAGGAGCGATCCTACAAAGCACAAATTTGGAGATCGCTCGCTAGGTTACCCGGTCTGTGAACCCTGCAAGCCGAAAATTCAGATGCCGCCCATGCAGAGATATTTCATTTCGAGGTAGTCCTCGAGGCCATGGCGGGATCCCTCCCGCCCGATGCCGGACTGTTTTATCCCACCGAACGGCGCCGCTTCTGAAGACATCCGGCCGGTATTTACCCCGACCATTCCATATTCCAAGGCCTCGGCCACACGCCAGACACGCTTCAGGTTGGAGGCATAAAAGTAGGCCGCGAGGCCGTAAATCGTGTCGTTGGCCTCACGCACGACCTGATCCGCATCTTTGAAGCGAATAATCGGTGCCAGCGGCCCGAATGTCTCTTCTTGCGCGACGGTCATCTCGCTGGAGACACCGGTCAGGACTGTCGGTTGGAAAAACGTGCCATTCGTGCCGATACGTTTGCCCCCGCATTGAATTGCGCCGCCTTTGGCGACGGCATCGGCAATATGGGATTCGATCTTGGCCAAAGCGTGCTTGTCGATGAGCGGTCCGATGTCCACTCCGGGAGCGAAACCGTCACCAACTTGAAGTTGGCGAGCCCGTTGCACGAATTTCTCGACGAACTCGTCGTGAACGCCCGACTGGACGTAAAGGCGGTTCGCCGAAACGCAGGTCTGGCCGGCATTGCGGAACTTCGCCTGGATCGCACCGTTAACCGCGGCATCGATATCGGCATCATCGAAGACGATGAAAGGTGCATTGCCGCCGAGCTCAAGGCTGACTTTTTTGATCTGGTCCGAGCACTGGCGCATGAGAAGGCGCCCGATCTCAGTCGACCCGGTGAAGCTGATCTTGCGGACCTTGGGATTGGTACAAAGTTCGCGGCCGACCGCGTCACCTTCGGACGCATAGATCAGGTTGACGACGCCTTCGGGAAAGCCAGCCTGATGGGCGAGGGCGAACATTGCCCCCGCCACGAGCGGCGTCTGTTCAGCGGGCTTGAGGACGATCGTGCAGCCCGCCGCCAAGGCTGGCGAGATTTTGCGCGCCACCATCGAGGCCGGGAAATTCCATGGCGTTATCGTGCCAACAACTCCGATGGGCTGCTTGATTACCAGCATTCGGCGGTCCATCGATGGTGCGGAGATCGTCTCGCCATAGACGCGATTGGCCTCCTCGGCGTACCATTGCAGGTACGCCGCAGCATGGGATATCTCCGACTTGGCTTCTGCAAGCGGCTTGCCCATCTCGGCGGTGAGGATCTCGGCGAGATCGTCGGCGTGGTCGATGATCAACTGATGCCATCGCCATAGAACGTCGCTGCGCTCACGTGCGGTCAACCCTGCCCATCCAGGCTGAGCGACATAGGCCTTGTCGATCGCAGCGCATGTCTCCTCGACACCCATGTCGGGTAGTTCTGCCAGCACTTCGCCAGTCGACGGGTTGAGGACCTCGAATATCCGCTCGCTAGTCCGCGTGCCAAGTGCCGGCAGGCGATCAATGGGTCCAAACAGGTCAGGGCATCTCAGGTGACGGATCATCGGCAGGCACAGGGGCAATACCGGATTCCTCCTCAACGCAGCAGGTATATATAGCAGGTGCGGTGTGTACTCCGCGACGTCCGGGTTCCTTATAGGGCCTCGGCCAGACAGCTGGTAGACCACGGTACCCAACTGGAAAGGGAGAATACCTGAATACGCTAGAAGATGCCTCGCGGTTCTACTAGTCGAACGATTGAACAACGGACATCGGCTTCGCCAGCCGCGCGGAGTGGATGCTGGTGGCCTGCGCCTACAATCTGCGGACCACGAATCGGCGACTCTATCGACTCGAAGAGAGGCTGGCCTGAGGAGGAGCGCACCCCAATAATGACGCCTGAACCGGCAAATGCCTGGCAAGGCCCGCGAAAACCGCTCCTCGCGGCTTTAAACAGATCCCGTTTAGCCGGCGAGCGCCCGCAAGACGAGAAAGAGGATGGAGAGGAACAGGGTGGCGAAGGCGCGCCGAGGGAAGACCGGCCGGCGCATTTGCATGGGGATGGAGCTCATGATCAATTCCCCGCCTGTTGCTGCGGCAAAAGATAGCCTGTGGTCGAATGGTCGAGCGCCAGATAACGCGCGGCGACCGCCTTGACCTCGTCGGTGGTGACCTTGCGGACGCGGTCCGGCCTCTCGAGCACGTCCTTCACATTGCCACCGGTGGTGAGCGTCTTGCCATAAATGTTGGCGATATGGTCCAGCTCGTCGTGCGCAAAAATCACCGAGCGGATATAGCGGTCTTTGGCCTTGTCCAGCTCGTCGCTGGTGACGCCATCCTTGGCGATCCGGGCGACTTCGGCAACGGCCGCCGCTTCGAGATCGACGAGCTTTGCATCGCCGCGTGGCGAGCCGGAGATGGTGAAATTGGTGTCGTCTAGCATGGTGCCCTGAAAGGAGGCGCTGGCCGCCGAGGCTATGCCTTGCTTGACGACAAGCTCCTGATATAGCCGGCTGCGGTTACCGCCGCCGAGGATCTCGGCCAGCAGGTCGAGCGCCTCGGCCTCGCCGGGCTCTGCCGTATGATAGGACGGCACCACCCATTGAGTGGAAAAGCTCGGCACCGAAACGCGCGCATCGGTCAGCGTCACTGTGCGCCTGGTGTTCTGCTCCGGCTCGACCGGACGGTTGCGCGGGGGCAGGTCCGGCCCGCGCACAACCTTGCCATAGGTCTTCTCGGCCAGCGCCTTCACCGTCTCAGGCTCTACGTCGCCGGCCACCACCAGCACGGCGTTGTTCGGTCGGTAGTATTTGTTGTAGATGGTGAATGCGTCGGTGCCGTTCAGCTTCTCCATCTCCTGCATCCAGCCGATGACCGGAATGCGGTAGGGCTGGTTCTGCCGCAACGTCGCGTTGACCTCCTCGTCCAGCAGAGCATGCGGGTTCGTCTCTCTGTGCCAACGGCGCTCCTCCAGGATCACGTCGCGCTCGGTCTTGATATCATCGTCGTTGAGGATGAGGTTGAACATGCGATCGGCCTCGAAGCCCATCATCTCACCCAACGCCGAGGGCGCCACCGTCTCGAGGAAGGTGGTGTAGTCATAGGCGGTGAAGGCGTTATTGTAGCCGCCGATGGCTGAGACGGCTCGGTCGAACTCGCCGGCGGCGTGGTTGGTCGTCGCCTTGAACATCAGATGCTTGAGGAAATGGGCAAGGCCGGATTTGCCGGGTGGCTCGTCGGCGCTGCCGATCTTGTACCAGACCATATGAGTGACGATCGGCGCGCGGTGATCGGGGATGACGACCACTTCCATGCCGTTGTCGAGCAGAAAATCCGTCACCTTGCCGCCGGCAGTGGCGGCCAGAGCCGGAGCGGTCGTCACCAGGGCCAGCGCGGTGGCAATGAACGCGTTGCGCAGCCAGGCGGACGATCGATGGCTCCGGTTGTGGTGGCTGGTCGAAAGGCAAGGTTCGAGGCAAAGTGATTTGTTCCTCATTTTGATGAAGGCGCTGCGTCCCCGTCTCCCCGCGTGGGAGGATCGGCGGGTAGCGCCGAGCCAGATGAATAAGCTCTTCATGGAGCCAGGCCTTACCCGAGCCTCATCTTTGGATGGACCCAGGAGACCTGTGGCGGTATTTCTTGGTGAGGTGATCATGGGACGGATTCTCCTTGGTCCGCGACGCCTTGCGGATGACCAAGCATGCACCGTGCCAGATCAGAAAACCGTTCGAGGCAGTGGACAAATCGGGCTCTGCCATGTTGCGCATCCGACATTGTCGGACATCGGACAGGGCCGAACGCGACGCGCGCGGCTGAGAATATCTTCTTCGTTCGGAAGACGATTGGGCGCGCTGCCGGGGAGGGGTATAGGATGCGCTTCGAATGGCCGCTGCACTGACGGTGAGAATGGAGATGTTGGTCGCCGCAGCGGAACCCTGTCCTCGACAGCCAGACCGGGTCGATGCTGAAGGCAGAGGCGTGAGCAGCCCAGCCAACTCGAGCGCGGAGCCTGCTCGCGCTAGGACGGATCTGATCCAAAAATCGGCAACTTGGGCGATATCGGCGAGGCGCTGGACAACGAAGATCGTAGGACTCGGGCGGGAAAAAACGATGCGGTCGCGCTTCTGGCGTAATGCGCCTGCCGCGAGGTCGTTGAGCCTGATGAGTTGCTGCGCGAAAGGAAAGGGGAGTGTTTGCGCGGGACCTTGGTCAGACGTAAGAAACAACCGTCGAGCTCGCCGTAGAGGGGCATGCAGGCACGTTTGTCGCTGGAGGACAGCAGCACGGAAGCTGTCCGCGCTTGCCGTCGTCGCTGGGTACCAAACAGGAGAATTTGGCGGTCGCGGTCGAATTCATCTGCGTAAATACCGACTGGCTGTGCTCGGTTTGCCGGCGAACAGATTTTGCCTTCTTTGCGGCTGCAAACGCATCCCTGGCGGCGTGGTCCCTTAGGTCAAGAGCATCGGGTGAGTAACAGCCTGATCCTGCTCAATCTGATACGCGCCAACCGCCTCGCCGGATTGTGGAACCGCTCGCGGGTAGCTTCTACCACAAACAGCAAGGTCATGAAATCAAGTAGGAAGTCGTCGATCGCTTGGGCGATTGTTTCTGACTTGCCCTTGAACTGGTCCAGCAAAACGCGCGCGTTATCGATCGCTTCCACGCTGGTGGCATCGATCAACCCCTCGACCCTCTTGAAACAATCCAATTCGAAACTCCTTCAAGCGCTTGCCAAGCCGTTATGCACGAAGGTAGCTCCGTGAACTACCCGGCCTTTGACCTGGCGGCACGAGCAGCGGTCGGCCTTACGTCCCGTGCCTCCAAGCACCAGCCGTAGACGTGGGGCTGAGGAGCGTTGGAAGGATCCGGGCGCTTCCGGCCACGCTCGAGCGGTAGTGTAGGACAGTGCTTGCTGGCGACTTCGGCCAAAATGGAGTGCGGCAGCTGATCGGGGTTTAACAATTTTTCGCTTTTTGCTGCGCCCAAGTCTCGGCTATGAGTCGGGCAGGCCTGATGGCCTGCCCACGTTGCAATTGTTAAGGAGGAACACGTATATGCCGACTGGAACGGTAAAGTGGTTCAACAGCACCAAGGGGTTTGGATTTATCCAGCCCGACAATGGCGGTCCGGATGTTTTCGTCCACATTTCCGCTGTCGAACGCGCGGGCCTCTCGACCCTCGCTGACGGCCAGAAGATCAACTATGAGATCGAGCAGGATCGCCGCACCGGCAAATCCTCCGCTGGCAGCCTCAGCAAAGCTGGTTGAAATTTTCTCCTGCGTCCTGGCAAGAGTGGGCGCGTAGGTCCGGAGGTCCTCACGGCCGCTCGATAGGAGCGAGCAAAAACTGAGGGCAGCAGATTGCTGCAGGCGTCGCGAATTCCTCATGAAACAAAGTTGTTTGAAAGGAAGGCGGGGTTGGCCCCGCCTTTTTATATGACGAGCAGATTAAGCCGATGGCTGCAACCCTCCAGAACGAATCTCGATCGCCGAAATCAAGCCGCGACCTTCTTGCGGGTTCGCTTCGTCGGCGCCGGCTCCGGCGCTTCCGGCGCTTTCGGTTTGCGGCCGAGCCCCATCGTCTTGGCCAATGAAGAGCGCGCCGCGGCGTAGTTCGGCGCGACCATCGGATAATCCGCCGGCAGGCCCCATTTGGCCCGATATCCATCTGGCGTCAGCCCATAGTGGGTCGACAGATGGCGCTTTAGCGATTTGAATTTCTTCCCGTCCTCAAGGGAGATGAGGTAGTCCGGTGTCACCGACTTCCTGATCGGGACTGCAGGCGTAAGGGCAACCGGCTCTTCTGTAGAGACACCTCGGGCCGTCCCTTTCAGAGCCGCGTGCACTTGGCCGATGAGGGCAGGGAGATCCCCCACCGGGATCGGATTGTTGGAGACATAGGCTGAGACGACATCGGCCGTGAGCTCGATGAGGGTGTCGATGTTTTTTTCGGCTTCTTCTGTCATGAAACTCTCCAGGCGGCGTGAAACACTGTCGGCGAAGCGTCGCTTCATAGTGGCGGTCGCCGCTGAAAGCAACAAAGGTCTCGACAGGATTGTTGCGATGTTCGTCCAGCGAGATCTACGGCGCGGTATCCCGCCGTCGTGACCGTTGATCCGTCCGTTGTTGGCGAGCTGCCGCGGTGCTTGCGCATTTTCAGGCGCGTCTCGGCCGTAAGCTTTGCGCCGAAATGACCAGTAATCTCGAAACGAAGCGGGCTATTTCTGTTTCGCAATCCTCTCTTTGGCTGTGAAATCGGTGGCAGAGCAGTGGCCGCTTCCTGATGGCGCGTGGAGGAACTATCAAGCGTTGATTCGCAATGGTCGAAACGATGTAGATTCATCCGGTGAGCCGCTCTCGCAGCAGGATATTAGGGTTTGGCCCGCTGGTAAACCGAGGACATCACGCCGCTGCTTTGCTATTGAACCGCTATCGCTGTGACAACACATTCCGCAATGGTGGGCGGGTGTAGAGGAGGCGCCTGTTCACGCAAACTAGCGGTTCAGCAGGTCGGGAGGAACGAATGAGCTCAGGGACTTTCAGCAGCCCATTTTTCGTAAGGCGGGCAGCGCACATCGTGCAAGAGATTGCCAGTCCTGCGGATGCTATCGATTTTCTCAACGAATGGCCAGAAGATGGCAGAGACCGGATCTACGAAGCCGCTCTCACGGCGTGCTTTGATGCATACAACAGACGAATACCTGCGAGCGCAGCGCGCAAGACTTTTTTCCGCTTTGGGGAACAGGTCGCCATATTGGAAGATGCAACCTCCGCGATGCAATGGCTCGCTGCCTGCATGTCGGGCAGTGGAAAAGCGCAAGTATAGGCGTCGCAGTCGTATCTGAAGCCGGAGCGGGAACGCCGACGAGGTTATTGTATCGAGATTTCGCCGGCATCTGGAGCGTACTATAGCGAACAAACAAGCTTCTCGCGACAGGACTGCAACGCTTCCGGTGTAAAAATCACTGCGTGGGACTTGGTTCTCTCGAATTCATGACGGTAAATTGCCCTGTAATTATAGCAAAGCAGTTGGCCGATCGAAGCTGATAAACGAAGCCAAAATTGTGCTCCGTCGTCTGCCAATATTCGCTCGATGGAGGCTATAGGCCTCACAAGCCAATCAAAACAGCTACTCGGGCGCCCTTTGAAATTCGTGTAATTTTGCTCACCCGAAACGGCCCTCTACAGTCGAAATAAGATCGTCCCGCAAAGGTGCTACAAGACACTATCGCGGATCGATTTGGGCCCACGTCGATCTGGCGAAGGCAGGCGGAAGTCGAGCAGGACCTGCTGCGGAACAGATAACCGGCCCCAAACCGAATCGGACAGGTGGCCCCGATTTCTTCATAGTTGAAGGCGCAGAGAGAACCGAAGCACGGCTCCGGGCTCCGGCGCCGCCGCTTGCCGAGCAGCGATCCTCCGCCTCCCTGAAATCCAATCGAGAAGAGCGTTCAATTCCGGGACGGTCCAAGCTCTGCCGCGAAAACAGGTGTCAGACCACCCGGTCCTCTCCCGCAACTGATCTAGCGCAGGGCGTTCATGAGCCGCATATCCCAGAGTGGCTGCGTGCACGACGCAGCGAGATCATTTATGAAAATCCTATTCAGTACGATGGCTGTCCCCTTGCTGACAGCCACCGCTTTTGCTGCGGATTCGATCCCCGCAGACCTCAGAGAAACGGCACTGGCCACTTTCAAGGCTTTGCCACCCACCACGCCGGTAGTCGCTAACAACCCGATCACACCGGAGAAGATCGCCCTCGGCAAGGCACTGTTCTTCGATCCACGCGTCTCGGCGTCAGGCGTCTTGTCGTGCAACTCGTGCCACAACTTGGCCACCGGCGGCGACGACAATCATGAAACCTCGATCGGCCATGGTTGGCAGAAGGGACAGCGCAACGCGCCGACTGTGCTGAACGCTGTCTTCAACATCGCCCAGTTCTGGGATGGTCGTGCCGCAGACCTGAAGGCTCAGGCGAAGGGACCGGTCCAAGCCGGCATCGAAATGGCCAATACACCGGGCCAAGTCATCGCCACGCTCAAGTCCATGCCGCAATATGTCGAGTGGTTCGATGCAGCTTTTCCGGCTGAAGCCGATCGGGTCACCTTCGACAACTTCGCCAAGGCAATCGAAGCCTTCGAGGCGACACTGGTCACGCCGGCCCCCTTCGACAGCTTCCTGAATGGTGATGAGCTTGCCATGACTTCCGAACAGAAACAGGGCCTGGCGCTTTTCATGGACAAAGGCTGCTCGTCCTGCCATGCCGGCATCAACGTTGGTGGGGAAGCCTATTACCCATTCGGCCTCGTGGAACAGCCCAGCGCCGAGGTCCTGCCGGAAAAAGACAAGGGCCGATTTGCGGTCACCAATGCAGCCGACGATTCCTATGTTTTCCGCGTGGCGCCGCTGCGCAACGTTGCACTCACCGCGCCATACTTTCATTCGGGCAAGGTTTGGGATCTGAAACAGGCCGTTGCCATCATGGGAACCACCCAGCTTGGCGTGGTACTGGCGGACGAAGAAGTCGACCTGCTTGTTGCCTTCCTCAACTCGCTGACCGGAAAGGCACCCGAGCTCGCCTATCCCATTTTACCCGCCGAAACGGCGACAACGCCCCGGCCTGTAACGCAGATCTTAGGAAAATAAACGGCCAGCTGACTGCGGAACATCGCAATCGACAATGATTGCGACTTTTACTGGACGAGACGAGTCGCGACGTCCATGAGAACGCAAATGGCTCGTTTCCAAAGTGCAGACACTGCTTCCGTCACCAGCTCGTTGCGATGGAATCATGGTTGGGATCTGGCGTGCGACATGCCAAGGAAGGCGTCTGACGCATGAGGCTCGCGCGCTGTCGATACCGCGCGGCGGCCGGTCATCGCGCTGGCGGCCGAATTGCCGCGCGCCGAAGTGATCGGCCCCCTTAGGGCGAAGGGGCAGCCACTTCGTCCTCCATGTCCAGCGATTCTTCGACTGCTTCCGGATTCCGGGCGATGGTCCAAAGGAGAGTATTCGCCGCTGCATCCGGTTTCGAGCGACCTTGCTCCCAGTTTCGAAGCGTTGCCAGATCGAGGCCATACCTCACGGAGAATGCCTCCTGAGAGAGCTTCGTGCGATCCCGGACTTCGCGAACACTTATCGGCCGCGGCGCATGAACCTTCGCGATCACGCCTGCGGACGACAGTTCATTCTTCAGTGCCAATAGGTCGTCGACGCAAGGAACCGTCACGAACGCCTTGCCGTGATCGACCATCTCCGTGAGTATCGCGTGGGCCGTCCTGAGCGGCAGCTGTCCCTTAACGAGAATCCGGGCAGCCTCAGGAGTATTCGCGCCGTGAAGAAAACTGAGGCTCAGTCGGACGGGAGAGCCTGACGACACCGGGACGACGTCCCGGGTTCGCACCCGTTGTCCGTACCGCTCCATGAATTTCGATTTAGTCGACATTAAGCTTCTCCGCGATCACTCGACCGAGCTTGCGCAATTTGGACCATCCCCACTGGAGGCATCGCGATAAAAGTACGCCAAACAACGCTAAGGGAGAACAAGCAGTGATCTGATTTCGTTCGACGCTCGTTTTCGAGAGCCGTTCTGGGTCGTTCGCAATCAACTGTGTAGGCCAGCGGAGCGAGCAAGGAGCGCCAGATCCGGACAGGGCTGAGTGGGGTGTTTCTCCGAAAGGTGGGCCATGCCCTAAGGGACACGAGATGTAGGTGGACTCGTCGATCCGCGCGGTTTCGATTCGCGCACCCGGGCACAACGCTTGGATAAGTCCCATCAGATGCTCTCCGGTGCCCGTCATCTGTTTAGCTGACACTGGGCCGAGGGCTTCCAGCACGAGCCACATGGCGCGGGTATCGGCCGTGACCATGGTGCGCCGCCCCTGCCGCCAGTTCCAGCGGCGGCACGTGACACCGGCATCATCGCACCAGATGACTTCGCCCGGTTCGGGATGCTCGGTTACCATTTCACCTTGCTGGATCGTGTCGAATGGCTCCGCTCCCTCCCCGCCAATCGGAACGCCATACAACACGCTGACGGCATTGTAGGCATCAACCAGTGGGGAAATCCGCGGGAGAGAGCCATCTTTCCGCACCCGCTTGAGAAGCGCGGCGGCCGAGCACGGCGTTCGATTGGCCTTTGTGCCGAAAGCCTCGTAGGCAAGGGCCCACGCCGCAAGACGCGCGTCCCTTTGGGCGTCATCGCGAAGCGCCGCCTGTTCCGCCGCCGCAATCGTGCCGTTCAACGCCTGTGCATCCGGCACGTCGATTCCAGCGTTCCGCACCACAATGCTGATCAGATGAAAATCCCGGTAGCGGGCCTTGATCTCGGGGCAATCAATGGCGTGAAAGACATGGGATGCTCTTTTCTCATGGGGAGGCTTTGCGCTGCGGGTGGTTCGGGAAATGTTTCAAGAAAGGTGCTTGTCGAGCGTCCAGATCTTCTGGCGTCGCCATGGTGCATGCCGCACCATGCGCTGGATAATTCCATCATTCGGCGGTGGACAAGGCCTGATAGAGATCGTCGATTATGTCTTGCGGGTGCTCGAGCCCACCTCGGCCGGCAACAAGCTACGCCTCCTCCAGATCCTCCATTTCATAGGAGGCAGCGGGCGCGATATGGATGTGAAGCAGCTTTCCTTGCCGGGTCATGCATCGCTTTCGGAAATTCGTCTCGCACGAAAATCTACCGCCAAACTGGCCTGATCAACAGCATGGTATGGCGTTTTCCCAGTCCAGTTGGCTTTGCAACGAAACGCGGTTCAGCCCAAGGGTCGGTTTCCTCGCCAGCACGCCACGTCCCCGCCGTTTTAGCCACCGTGTCCCGGCAACGCGTCTTGTACCTGCCTGACAACCGCTCGCAGGACCTCAACGCCCTTCTCGATCTGCCGAATGCTCAAGGCGGCATAGCCCATGACAAGCCCCACGCGATCGATGTGGCCTTCGTCCGACTGCCGCTCGTAAAGGGGCGAGATCAGGTGTAGCCCCAGGCCCGCGCCTCGGGCGGCTTCGACCAGGGTCGTTTCCCGCGATCGCGGCAGTTCGTCGAACCAAACGACGACGTGCAGACCGGCCTCTGCTCCCTGGACAGCGATGCGATCGCCGAAGCTGCGCCGCAAGGCGCCCAGCAACGTCCCCCGCGGCTCGCCGTTCCGCATGCGCACGCGCCGCCCATGGGTTGCGTAGCCGCCACTCTCGATCAAAGAGGCCAGAGCCTCCTGTTCAGCCACCGGCGAATGCCGGTCCGCGAATTGTTTGGCGGTAGCGAAGACCTCCTGCAATTCCGGCGGGACGACGAGATAGCCGATACGCAGCATCGGCGAGAGCGTTTTGGAGATCGTGCCGAGGTAGATGACAGCCCCGTGGTCCTCAAGACTGTGCAGCGGAGGGACCGGATTGATGTCGTAGCGATATTCGCTGTCGTAGTCGTCCTCGATCACATAGGCGTTGTTGTGCCTCGCCCATTCCAGAAGCTGGTGGCGGCGCGCGATCGGCATGACGCCGCCCAGCGGAAACTGATGCGATGGCGTGACATAGGCCAGTCGCGCCCCGATCCCCGCCAGCAACTCCGTCTTCATCCCGTCCTCGTCGACGGTGACCGGGATGGGCGAGGCACCCGTACTGGCAAAGACCTGACGCGCCATCCTGTAGCACGGGTCCTCGATAACAAAGCGGTCGGCGGGATCGAGAAGCAGGCGCGCGCACAGGTCGAGGCCCTGCTGCGAACCGTTGACGATGATGATCTGCTCGAGGTCGCAGCTCAGGGTTCGGGCGCGCCAGAGATAGCCCTGGAGCGCCTGGCGCAGCCGGCGCGAGCCGCGAGGGTCGTCATAGGCAAGACGCAACGGGCGCTGCCCCATCGCCTCGTTCATCGCACGTTTCCAGACCAATGCGGGGAAGTCTGACGGCGCCAGGTCGCCATAGCGGAAATCGACCTTCAGTCCAGTCGGCAGATAATCCGGCCAGGGCGGCGTAACGCGCAGTCGTTCGCCATAGGCGGACAGATGAACCGGGCCGACTCGTTTCGCGACGGTGCGGCTCGTCTCAGGACCGATCAGCGAGGATGCAACGCGAGGTCGTGCGCCTTGACGGACTTCGATAAAACCTTCCGCGGTCAGTTGGTCATAGGCGACCGTCACCGTCGTTCGCGAAATCCCAAGGTCATTTGCCAGGCCGCGGGAGGACGGCAGCTGACTACCGGTTTCATAGACGCCGCCGAGGATTTGCTCGCGAAGAGCCTCGTAGATCTGGCGTGCACCCATCGCGTGCGAGCGACCTGCAGAACCGGCACTTGAAGACTGGACCATTTCATTCATCGCCAACTGGATATTTCCCATTGGCCAGTTTGCCGTCAATCTTTCGGAAACCCAAGAAATATCTTAGAGGCCGAATGACCCGTTCCTATCAATCCGAAACCGATGCTCTCACGCGGTCGCTCAACGACACCGGTCCCGGATTCGCCACTCGGGCGATCCATCATGGCTACGATCCGGCCGGCTTTTCCAATGCCGTTCAGCCGCCAGTCTTCTTGACCTCGACCTATGGATTCGAAAGCGTGGCAGCGAACGAGGCCGCCGCCGCGCTTGGCGGAAGGCTCTATGCGCGCGAATACAATCCGACGACGGAGATCCTCGAGCAACGGCTCGCCAATCTGGAAGGAGCCGAGGCAGGTTTGGTCGTTGCCTCGGGGATGGCGGCTTTCGGCACACTGATCTTGTCGCTCCTGTCCCAAGGCGATGAACTCATCGTCCACAAGACACTTTATGCGAACACGCTTGCCATGGTCGAACAGGCGGTCCCCCGCTTCGGCATCAAGGTCGTCGCGGTCGACCTGTCCGATCCTCACAATCTCGATGCCGCGATCACCGAGCGGACCCGGCTTGTTTTCTTCGAGACGCCGGTGAATCCGCTGAGCCGCATCCTAGACATCGCTGCCATTGCCGAGCGCGCCCACGCGCGCGGTGTAAAGGTTGCAGTCGACAGCACCTTCGCCTCCCCCGCGCTCCAGCGGCCGCTCGAACATGGGGCAGACCTCGTGCTCCACTCGCTGACCAAATACATCAATGGGCACGGCGATGCCCTTGGTGGGGCGATTCTCGGCGACGCGCAAACGCTCCGCACTCTGCACGAAACGGGCCTGCGCTACATCACCGGCGCAGCGCTCTCGCCCATGTCAGCCTTCCTGATCCTGCGCGGTCTGAAGACGCTCACGCTGCGCATGGAACGGCACAGCGCCACGGCCCTTGCGGTGGCTCAGGCGCTCGAGGCGCACCCGGCGGTGGCATGGGTGAGTTATCCCTTCCTCGACTCGCACCCTGATCAGGTGACGGCGCGAAAGCAGATGTCCCAAGGGTCGGGCATGTTGGCCTTTGGCCTCCACGCTGGGTTCGAGGGCGCGCGGCGGATGATGGACCGGCTCAACCTGATCACCCGGGCTGTCAGCCTCGGCGATGCCGACAGCCTCATCTATCATCCGGCAAGCCTGACCCGTGCTCGTCAGCCGATCCGCAAGGATGCGCATCTGGCCGATGGAGTCGGCGAGGACCTCATGCGTCTCTCGGTGGGTCTTGAAGACGCCGAGGACCTGATCGCCGACATGCGGCGGGCTCTGGACGCCTTGTGATGACCTGTGGTCCGGCCAGTCCCGCGCTCGCGTACAAACCCGGAGCCTTGCCATGGCATTCCTGAGCGGCCTTTCCGCGTTTCCCATCACGCCGACCGATCGTGACGGCCGTGCCGATACCGTTGCTCTGCGCAAGCTGATTGCCAGGCTTTGCGCCGCTCAGGTCGACTCCATCGGTCTTCTCGGCAGCACCGGCACCTACATGTATCTGTCGCGCGAGGAACGGCGACGGACGCTCGCCGAGACCTTGGACGAAATCGCGGGGCGAATGCCGCTCCTGGTGGGTGTGGGCGCGCTGCGCACCGATGAAGCAGTGAGGTTCGCGCAGGACGCCAAGGCCCTTGGAGCTGCCGCGGGGCTGCTTGCGGCCGCCTCCTACACCCCGCTCACTGATGACGAGGTGTTCGAACATTTCTCGACGGTGGCGTGCGAGAGCGGCCTGCCGATCGTCGTCTACGACAATCCAGGAACGACGCATTTCCATTTCACCCCAGCACTCGTCAGCCGCCTGGCAAAGGTGGGTGGGATTGTCGCTATCAAGAATCCGACAGACAAGGGCGATGCGATCAAGAGCCATCTGGCCGACCAGAGGCGCACTGTGCCGGAAGGGTTCTCGATCGGCTACAGCGGCGACTGGAACGCTGCAGAGGCCATGATCGCTGGCGCTGACACATGGTACAGCGTCCTCGCGGGCATCCTGCCCGAGGTCTGCACAAAGATCGTCACAGCGGCGCAGCAGGGCGATGCGGCCGAAGCGCGACGGATCGATGCCGCGCTTGCGCCGCTCTGGAGCCTCTTCAAGGAGTTCTCGAGCCTTCGCGTCGTCTATGCACTTGCCGAATTGCTCGACATTTGCCGTGCCGACCCCCCGCGTCCCATCCTGCCTCTGCCCTCAGCAGCGAAGCGCCAGATCGCCGCCGCGTTGGAACGCTTGCCATCGGATGTCAACCGGTGAATAGCGAACCCGGCGGCCAGCGAAGGAACCTGCCATGTATGTACCCGCGCATTTCGATGAACCGAGCCGAGAAGTCCGCTACGAACTGATCGAGAACAGTGCACTTGGCATGCTGATAACCCATGGCCGGAGCGGTCTCGACGCCAATCACATCCCCTTCGAACTCGACACGTCACAGGGAGAAAACGGTACCCTTTACTCCTGCGCGATTAATACACGTGCCGAAGGAAAGTGCACATTCTCGCTCGAGTGACTTATTTCAAAAGATGTGATCGCGTTTTGGCACATTCACGGCCGACATGCGGCAGCCGGTCACTCACCACATGGTGAGCAACCAGGAAACCCTCCGGCCTACACTTTCTACCGGAGCGCACGTGCTGCATCGACCATGTTCATCAGGGCAGGGCGGACCTCCTCCCATTTGCGTGTTTTGAGGCCACAGTCCGGGTTTACCCACAGTTGGGAATCCGACAGTCGCTCGCGGGCAAGCATGACGAGATCCGAAATCTCGCCGACTTCCGGGACGCGTGGTGAGTGAATGTCGTAGACTCCGGGACCGATTTCGTTCGGATATTTGGAGCTCGTGAAGGCGTCCAGCAGTTCCATCTTCGAGCGCGACGTCTCAATCGAAATGACATCCGCATCCATTTCAGCGATCGCGTCGATGATCTCGTTGAACTCCGAGTAGCACATGTGGGTATGGATTTGAGTCGCGTCCTTTACACCCGTTGAAGCGATCCGGAAGCATTCGACAGCCCAGTTGAGATAGTCGTTCCAATCAGACTGGCGCAGTGGCAATCCTTCGCGAAACGCGGCCTCATCGATCTGGATCATCCTTGCGCCGGACCATTCGAGATCCGTCACCTCGTCGCGGATGGCGAGCGCGATCTGGCGGCATGCTTCGGAGCGGGGTACGTCGTCGCGAACAAAAGACCAGTTGAGAATGGTCACCGGGCCTGTGAGCATTCCCTTCACAGGGTTTTCCGTAAGCGACTGGGCGAATTGCCACCAGCGCAGCGTCATCGGCTTGGGCCTCGATACGTCGCCGAAGATGATGGGGGGGCGCACGTAACGCGACCCATAGCTCTGCACCCAGGCATGCTGGGTGAAGGCGAAGCCGGACAGCTGCTCGCCGAAATGCTGTACCATGTCGTTTCGTTCGAACTCACCGTGCACCAGCACGTCCAGCCCGATCTCTTCCTGCCAGCGAATTGCAGCCTCGATCTCCTTCTTCAGGAAGGTCTCGTAGTCGACATAGCTCAGCTGGCCCTTCGCATGAGCGGCCCGCGCCCTGCGTACCTGCGGCGTCTGCGGGAAGGACCCGATGGTCGTCGTCGGGAACGGCGGCAGCCCGAGCGTGCCGGCCTGGACTCTGGAGCGCTCGGCAAAAGCGCTCTCTCGTCGCTTCATGCTGTCGTCAATGCTGGCGATCCGCCCCTCAACCAGCGGGTCATGGATCTTCGTGGATGTCACGCGAGTGGCGGCAGCCTCGGCAGACGCTTTCAACGCGCCTGCCACCGCATCCCTGCCTTGGGACAGGGCCCGGGCAAGCAACACCAACTCGTCGGTCTTCTGGGCCGCGAAGGCGAGCCACGACCTGATCTCCGCGTCGAGTTCCGTCTCCATGCGGAGGTCGATCGGCACATGCAGCATCGAGCAAGAAGGCGCGATCTCGACGCGGTCCAAGGGCCAGCCGGCGACGATCGGTTTGATGCGGTCGAGAATGGCGGGCAGGTTCGCACGCCAGACGTTGCGGCCATCGATCAAGCCAAGCGAGAGCACCAGATCCTTCGGTGCGAGCCGACCCACCGTTTCCAGCTGCTCGGGAGCGCGCACGAGATCAATATGCAGCCCGGCCAGGGGCAGAGAAACCGCGGTTTCGAGATTGTCTCCCAGCGGCCCGAAATAGGTAGCCAGCATGATCTTCAGCTCGGGCGCGGCTTTCGACAGCTGGCCATAGGCGAATTCGAACGCAGCTCGTTCGTTCGGGTTCAGATCGAGGACAAGCGCTGGCTCATCGATCTGCACCCAGTCGGCTCCAGACAGCTTCAGCCTCTGCAGGAGTTGCTCGTAGACGGGCAGCAGCCGCGGCAGCAGCGCGATGGGATCGAATCCTTCGGCAGGCGATTTCGCCAGCTTGAGGAAGGTGATCGGTCCAAGGATGACTGGGCGTGTGTGAACGCCGAGAGCTTTAGCCTCGATGAAGTAGTCGACCGGTTTCGTCGACGAGAGGGCGAACGTCTGATCATCGTTGAGTTCCGGCACAATGTAGTGATAGTTGGTGTCAAACCACTTGGTCATTTCCATCGCGGTTACATCAGACCGATGAGCCGCCTGCTGGTGACCAGCGTGTCGACAATCCTCCGTCTGACCCTGGTTGCCCCGCGCCATTGCGAAGTAGATGTCAAGTGGAACCTCGCCGCTATTCCAGCCGTAACGGGATGGAACGGCGCCGACCATGGCTGCGGTGTCGAGCACATGGTCGTAGAGCGAGAAGTCGTTCGACGGGATTTTCGACACGCCGCGATCGTGCTGCTCCTCCCAGCTAGCGGCACGGAGCGCCTTCGCGGTCGTGAGAAGGTCGGCAGCGGACGATTTTCCGGACCAGTAGCTTTCAAGCGCGAATTTCAGTTCTCGCCGACGACCGAAGCGGGGCACGCCGAGCGTTGCTACAGGAATTTGCTGAGAGACAGTCATGCCAGACCCCGATGGTTGGGGCGTCGGTGACAAGGAAGGCGCTAGCAGGCCGGCACGAACGCCAGGCTGCAGCGGCCACCGAGACACCCCGCCCGTGGACGTAATTCGCCGTGGCAGGTCTCCTGGCTCGCGGGGTCGTAGCCTCTACCCGTCTTCCCAAGGCTATTCGCCTCAGTGACATGAGTGGGGTTGGCTCGCCGCTAACAGTTGCGGGGGCAGCGCCGGCATCGCACCGGCTTCCCTCTTAGCTCCGCTGCGGCAGCGCCGTACGGAGAACCACGACGCGGGAGACAATTACAGCAGTTCGCTTCTTTGTCAACGCCGCATAAAGAAATGTTTATGTCGTTATGTTAAATTTCCGTTGGCATATTCCAAAGGTCGCCTCGAAAGCGAAAACTGTGGAAGCCTTGAGCGGCCGGTAAATCAAAGCAACGACGCACGGCGCCCTTGTCCAGGAGGATAGGAGTCCGTCGGCTGCCGGCAGCAAACATACCGGCAAGCGCCGTGGTGCTGCTAGCGCATCATGCGAACCACCTCGGCGTCGAACTTCGGCTCCGAGGTTCCGACCGCTTCGTTGGTGATCTGCTCGCGACCATATTCGGCTCAATGGCGAGGCTGTTGCCCATGTGGAAGCTGTTGGCCGTGATGCCCTCGGGGATATGACACAACGATTTCGAGGGGAGCACACCGAGGCCAGGCGCAGCGGCGTGTTGCGAAGTGATCGAGGCCAATGTCTCGAACTGCTTGTTCGCAGCCCAGGCTCAAGGTAACCCGGCTCAAACCACCGGGCCAGCTCAAGTCCTGTCCAAATGAGGCCTGAGCGGCAAATCGTCGTGCACGCGCACGGTTTGGCGTTCGATCTTGTGATGCGTCTTGGGCGGACAATCGCCACGGTGCAGCGCGCAGAAGCGGTTCCCCAATGAAGCCGAGGGCGGTGAGGGCAAGCCAGCGCCACGGGCGGAGGGGGACTTGGACCTGTTTGCCCTGCTGGACCACAAGTTCGCGACACAGGGCCTCAAGGAGAAGACCAAGAGTGATTATGCGCGGGACCTCGCCAAATTCATCAAAAGCAGCGGGCAGTCAAAGTTCGGCGCCGATTGACATGGAGATAGCCATCGCGGCGGACCCCCAGGCGGACCGCAAGCCGGAATACAACCGGGTGCAGGCGGCCAAGCTCGTCCACAAGATGGCGTCGGGCACACACCGGCGATGGGAGAGCGGACCGTGGAGTGCAGGAAGTTCACGCCTATCCACGCTCCCGTGGACGTGTCCTGCGGCACATCGGCAGCGATATTGAGGAGGCAGTTGAGCTTCTGGTCGAGCACTCTTACCTGCCACTACCTACGCTTAACGTCATCTCGTATTGAAAACGCACCACGCAAGGTCGAGATGTAACATGCGCCCTTCGTGGATGGTTCTAAGCTTCCTCGGGCGCGGTCAATCTGTGATAACGGTCGCTTGGAACCTCCATCACCGCGACGCGATCAAGGTTGGCGTATCGCGCTCGGTAGTAACCTTCTTCCTCCACTTCGGCGAAACTACACTGGGGAACGTCAAAGGTCGCAGCTTCCAATCCGAAGAAAGTCGTAGCGGTTTCTTCATCCAAGAAGTTCCACTCATCTTCTCCGTCGTCATATGTGACGCGAACATAGGAGGCCATGCGCACGGCTTCCTGATCACCCATCTCTGCGATGATGGCATCGCATTCTTTCTTCAGCTTTCCTGAAACCTCACCCTTATCCCAGTCATCCAAAGCCCGATAGATTTCTGGATGATAATACTCTGGCATCTCCTCTACATCGTCACCGATAAGCTCAATGGTGCGGACATATTGCGGATTTATCAAGAGTATTTTGTTGTCAAGGCTCCAACAATACAGCCATGGCCTGCTTGTGTTATTTCTACGAAGATTATGAAGTTCCTTCAACTGACGTAAAATCGATTCACGCGCCTTTTCATCGATAGGATATTGGCGGCTGCCAACAGTCGTCTTGATTCTGAGCGTGCCGTATCGCGTTTCGGCATCGGCAATTGCAAACGGGCTCGTGCGCCACTCCTCGACATCAATCTTCCAGCCCAGCAGCTCCTCGACCGTGCATTTCAACGTGAGACAAAGGTCCTTGATCTGCTCGACGTTCAACTGCGTTTTGCCTGTTTCCCAACGGGCCACAGTCTGTTGCGTCGTTGCCATCTGCTCTGCCAAATCTTTTTGAGTCATGCCCAGTCGAACCCTAAGCTCTTTCATGTTCATAACTCACCTCGCGTGTTCAACACACGCATTGTGGATGAATTAATCTAACACGTCAAGCGTGTTCAAAAATCGCAGCATGTGTTTTTAGGGCGTCTTCGAGGCTCCGGCAGCCGTTCGTGACCACTTGCGCAAGACACAGGGCTGGTACACAGCACGAATGGGCGATCAAAAATTACTGCTGAAATTCAGATAATTATTGTGGGCGAGTCTGGATCTCTCTGATCGACACGATAGTCGACCATCACCATGATCGGACCGCTTCGTGGCCGCAGGTCAAGTTGCAGCGTCGGTTCGCTGAACTTGTTGGTCGGAATCCAGATTGAGCGTTTCAAAATCCGGCTGACGCAGAAGGATGCCCATCAGTCCCCCAATCACAAGAACCAGCTGGCGGACGAGCAAGGCTCCCGAAACACCTTGGACATCCGCCAGTTCGCCCCAAAGCCAGCTTCCCGCCGCCATGCCGCCGTATGTGGCCGTCTGATAGAGAGAGGGCGCGTCCAACCACCCACCGCGGCGCCGAAAGCTGCACTGTGACGTTAAACAGCGAGAATGATTGAATCCAGGCCGCACCGGCTGGCATGAGGTTGAGACAGCTCAGCCCAACGTGCTCGCTCCATGCCCGAAAGAAGCAGCTGATCGCCAATACAAAGAATGCACCGCGAATGACCCATTCGTTGGAGAGAACTTCTCGGACCCGCCCGATGAGGAGCGCGCCGCAAATCGCTCCCAGGCCGAAGAAGCCGAGCATCACGCCGTAGGTGACTGCGGTCCCTTTGATCTGTTCGCGAGCGACCAACGGCAGGAGAGCCAAAATAACAACGGCGGTGAGGCCGAAAATGAAACTCCGGCACATCACCTTGAGAAGGTTCGGCGACAAGAGCACGTAACGGAAGCCCGCCGCCATCGCACTGCCGAAAGCCTCCCGCGGCAGCGCTTGTCGTGCCCGTTCGGCTTTTCCATCGCAACAGCGCAGCGATCAGAGCGAAGTAGCAAAGGACGTTGAAGAGGAACGCGAAGGCCGCACCGGCTGTGGCCACGATTATGCCGCCAATCGCCGGCCCGATGCTGCGCATGAGATTGTAGCTCATGCCGTTGAGCGCAACCCCGCTTGGCAGGTGTTCGCGAGGCAGGATATCTCCCATGGAGGCTTGCCAAGAGGGATCGTGCAATGCCCAACCACAGCCGATTAGGAAGGTGAGACCCAGAAGGGTCCAGGGTGTCATTCCCCGCATAGGTCAGGAACGCCAGGAAGGCGGATACGCAGACCATCAGCAGTTGCGCAGTCAACATGATCCGGCGACGGTCAAACTTGTCCGCGAGCGCTCCCGCCGCGAGCGAGAAGATCATGTAGGGGAGGGTGGTCGATGACTGGACGAGCGCCACCATTCCATGGGAGGTGGCGATGCTCGTCATCAGCCAAGCTGCCGCCGCACCTTCCACTAGGGTGCCAAGGTTCGAAATGAGTGCAGCCGACCATAGCGAACGGAAGGTCTTGTGCTCAAAAGGAACGAGTGAAGATGTTCTCTTCGCCATTGTGGGAAGCCTCGGGATTGACCGCGGGGCTGGATTTGTTTCGCCTCACTCAACCATGGCCTCGCCGTACAAGCCAAGCTGCCACAGTGCGCGCCTGCTAACCCAGAAAACTTGGCGGCCTTACAGGCATGCGCAGGACGCGCGAAGCCGCTCAAATCCCCCAGATGGGTCAGCCATCGAAGACCGGCATCACTTGCCTGTTGAGCGGCTATACGATAATGCTCCGCGCTAAGCAGGAAGCGCCAAAAATTCGAGCGGCGACTTCATTCTCCTATTCAGGAAGGAACTATGAGGCGGCAGACGCGACCATTCACCGTGGAAGTCAAACAAAAGCGCAATTATCAAAAATCCGCACGTTCCATCTGGGGCAATTTCGACATCGCCGCGGCGATGGCCGAGACAACAAAGGAAGTCGAGCCGTTAAATCGTCAGCTTGTTGACTCTACTGTAGTGGTCCTTGATGCTGAACCTTTGCACGAACCGCGAGTGGAGCATTTCATGGCCAATCCTCTGGAAACCGAGTCAGCAGTAGTTAGCGAACCGGCAGACAAAACGGAAACGCCAAAACCGAAGGCGAGAGCGCGGCGGTCGAGGAAGCCAGAAGCTGAGGCGAGCTCGCCTGCCCGCAAGAACGGCGCCAAGCCGATATCCGCGGCCACTGAAGCACCGCCGTCAGCGCGAACAGGCCGAAAGAGCTACTCCGCGAAGGATCGTGCCCAGAAGCTGGCGCAGATCGAGACCTCGATCGGCGGCGGCGCTACTCTCAAGAGTGCGGTGAAGCAAGCCGGCATCTCGGAACAGACATATTATCTTTGGAAGAAGGCGGCGGCGCCGGCGGCGGACAGTGACGGGCTGAAGGATCTCGTCGCGCTCGAGGAAGAAAACAAGCGGCTAAAGAGCCTGCTTGCCGATCGTCTCCGCAACGAGAATGCGGAACTGAAGAAAAGGCTCGGGCTGGATTAAGAAGGGTGCGCAGCTGGTTCTTGGCTCCCCACCTACAGCAATACCGCCTGCTCCGCCTCGCGACGCAAATTCTGCCTTGGCCTTGGGCCGATCTGCTGGATGACCAGTCCGGCCGCCAGCGAGCCGAAATCGCCGCAATCCTTGAGGCTGCGGCCTTGCGTGTAGCCGTAGAGGAAGCCGGCAGCGTAGAGGTCGCCGGCGCCGGTGGTGTCGACCAGCTCCCGGATCTTGGTCGCCTCGATGGTGACCGTCTCGTCGCCGCGCACGATCACCGAGCCCCTTTCCGAGCGGGTGACGGCGGCGATCTTGCAATCCCTGCGGATCTGCGCCAGCGCCTCGTCGAAGGCCGCGGTCTGGTAGAGCGACTTGATCTCGTCGCTGTTGGCAAAGACGATGTCGACGGTGCCGGAGCGCATTAGATCGAGGAATTCGTCGCGGTGGCGGTCGACGCAGAACGAATCCGACAATGTCATCGACACTTCGCGCCCGGCGGCATGGGCGAGCTTCGCCGTCTGCCGGATCGCCTCCTTGGCGCGCGGCGGGTCCCACAGATAGCCCTCGAAATAGGTGACCGCCGCGCCAGAGGCCTTGTCGGCCTCGACGTCCTCCGGGCCGAGTTCGATGCAGGCGCCGAGATAGGTGTTCATCGAGCGCTCGCCGTCCGGCGTGACGAAGATCATCGAGCGCGCCGTCGGTGGTTCGCCGTCGAGCGGTTTTGTGTCGAAGGCGACGCCCTGCGCGTGGATGTCGTGCGCGTAGATTTCGCCGAGCGCGTCGTTGGAGACTTTGCCGAAGAAGGCGGCGCGACCACCGAAGGAGGCCACGCCCGCCGCCGTGTTGCCGGCGCTGCCGCCCGAGGCTTCGATCGCCGGGCCCATGCGGCTGTAGAGCAGTTCGGCGCGCCTCGTATCGATCAGGTTCATTGCGCCCTTGATGATGCCGTTCGTCTCCAGGAACGCCTCGTCGCACTCGGCGATGATGTCGACGATGGCATTCCCGATACAAAGCACGTCATAGTCCGGCATCAATGATGTCTCCCAAAAGCCCACCGGCTTTCAGGCATGCCGGCCGCGGGCGGGTCTGGCCAGTGGGAATGGGCTTTCCGATTGCCAATCCGTTCGGCGCCAGCCCTCACGGGGCGGCAAGTCCTGCCTCCCGACGCAATTCGTCGGCCCTGTCTGTCTTCTCCCAGGTGAAATCAGGCTCTTCACGGCCGAAATGGCCATAGGTCGCGGTGTTGCGGTATATAGGGCGTAAGAGATCAAGCATCTTGATAATGCCCTTCGGTCTGAGATCGAACAACTCAAGAATGAGGCGCTCGATCCTTCTTTCCTCAACCCTCGCTGTCCCGAACGTGTTGACCATGACAGAAACCGGACTGGCCACGCCGATTGCGTAAGCAAGCTGCACCTCGCAGACGTCCGCAAGTCCGCTAGCGACGATATTCTTTGCGACATACCGGGCCGCATAGGCAGCTGAGCGGTCAACCTTGGACGGGTCCTTGCCCGAAAAGGCGCCGCCGCCGTGACGACCCATCCCACCATAGGAATCGACGATGATCTTGCGTCCAGTGAGACCGCAGTCGCCGCGCGGCCCGCCGACTACGAACCTCCCCGTCGGGTTGACCAGAATTCTGATGCCTTCCGTCTCCAGGTGGGTCGGCAGGACAGGCTTTATGATTTCCTCAATGACGCCCTCGCGGACCGTCTCTTGCGAGACCTGCTCGTCATGTTGGGTCGATACGACGATGGTATCCAGGGCGACCGGGCGCAACCCCTCATAGCGCACTGAGACTTGGGATTTGATGTCAGGACGCAACCAGCCAAGCTGTCGTGCTTTCCGGACATCTGCCTGTTGTTTCGTCAAGCGATGAGCGAGCTGGATCGGCAAAGGCATCAGAGTATCGGTTTCGCGGCATGCGTAGCCGAACATGAGGCCCTGATCTCCCGCTCCCTGTTGGAGGTCCTGCCCTCGTCCCTCGTCAACGCCCTGGCTGATGTCGGGCGACTGCTCGGTGAGTGCATGAACGACGGAGCAACGCCGGCCGTCAAAGCCGACGGCCTCGTCGTCGTATCCAATATCGAGAATCGTATCGCGCGCAACTTGGCTATAATCCACCTGCGCATCGCTGGTAATCTCGCCAGCCAGAACGACCATCCCTGATTTTACCAACGCTTCACAGGCGACGCGCGCCTTGGGGTCGGTGCGGAGGATGGCATCGAGGATGGCATCCGAGATGTTGTCGGCCAACTTATCCGGGTGTCCCGCGCCAACCGATTCGGAAGAGAACACGAACTGCCTAGCCATGAAATGCCTCGCTTCGGGTGTTGGAGTTGTATGGGGCATTTTGCTTAGCCCACCTTACCTGTCGGTGAGGCCCGGGACCTCGAACGCAGCGCACAGGTCGGCAACGTCTCTTCGCAAGCAGGCATGGAGATCTTCGTCTTCTGGCTCGCCGGAGGACGGAGTCCATGAAGCCAGCAATTTGCACGGTTTCCACATCGCGCAAGCCCATTGACGTCACTGCTGGCGCCCGCAGGCGAATTCCGCTTGTGACCTCAGGATGGCGCGGGTCCCCCGGCACCATATTAAAGTTCGTAATGATGCCTGCCTTCGCTAACCGCTCGGCATAGGCCTTGCCTGATAGTGGTCGATCGCGAAGATCAAGGATCAGCATGTGATTGTCAGTGCCCCCGGTGACCAGGTCATAACCTCGGTCCAGAAGCGCGTGGGCCAGAGGCCGCCAAGCGAGACCGTCCGCAAGTGTCGGGCGGCGCGATGGCGCCGTCGGCGGAGTTGTCCATGGTGGTTTCGCGCTCCAATTGGATCTATTTCACGGTCAAGCATGCGATCCCCTTTGACGGCGCGTCTTGTGTCGCTTCGAGCCGTTGAAGGTCTCGTTTGTGATAGTCATCGCCGTGGGGCAGGAGATCAACCAACAACTGAACCAGCCCGCCGTCCTTACCTGCTGCTTTGAGATGGTACGAGCACCACGGGCGTTGTTCGTTGCAGTAAAGAAAGTCGGCTCTGGCCAGTAGCCGGACGTGTCGTACAACGTGCTCACGACGCAGACCCAGAATCTCCGCTAGCTGGCAGACAGTTAGGTCCGCGTGCGCGCAAAGACCTAGGATTCGAAGGCGATCTAAATGCGCTGCCGTCCGTAGGCGACTGACCAGTGTCAGCATTGGTCAGGACCAAGCCACTTGGAAAGCCTGGGCACTCGTCCTACTGAATTTGTCATTTCGCGTTCTCCACAGATGTTGCGGCTTTCGAACCAAATTATATGGTTGATTGTCCACCGACCGGACAATGTCGGTGGCCGTGAAGATACTGTTTTGAGCCGATATGGCTGTGTCGAACAAACAAGATGGGCGCTCTTCTTGCCATTGCCTTTAGCCGAAATTGCACGCAGTTCGGCGGGTCGGAGAATAAGCGGCGCCACGGTTTGGACCCCACTGACCTCAGACGTTGCAATAAGCCTACCATTCACAGCGAACCGGAGTTGCTAAGAGTCAATGAATTTCCTTGAAGGATCTGTTGCAACGTTTGCCCGGCCCGCTCGTGCTCCCGGTTTGCAGCGGTCAATCTCGAGCAGACTGACCGTGATGCAAAGATGACAAAGAAGGTTGCCTTTCAATCCGATCTTCTTCCGGCGCCAAGGGATACGGCCTGTCCCCTTGTAGTAAAGCGTAGTGAGAAGATTCCTTGTGCGGTCAGCTAGATCCTGGATTTTACGCTCGCTGGACTGCTTGATTTTGCGGGGAATGGTGACCCTATTCGTCCAGCACGTCCTCCCAAACGAGCTGAGCTCAAGGAGGCTCATGCCGTCGAATGGTGAGATTTTGCGGGGCTCATCGGCTTTGAAATGTGTCGATCAAGTGCCGCATATCAGCCTCGTAGGCCTTCAGATCGAGGCTTTCGTTGCTGCCCAGACGCACAGTGTCCCGCGCATTCAGGTAATGCTCGACCTGTTTCTTGATGCGGGCAACGTGGGCGTTGTTGTAGCCTGCGGCATCCATTTCATCCGCGATATTAGCATACGCCCGCAGCAGCCCTGCGGTTGCCTTGTACAGGGCCGCGCGCTGAGGTTCGCGCTCTTTAAGGTCTGACGCGATTTAGGTGTTGCCGCAGAAGAAGTGGATGTATTCCAGTTCTCCTTTCGGCGGCTCCACACGCTCGCAAAGCAGGAAAATGCGTTCCAGGGCTTGATCGAGACGTTCTTTTCCTTTTTTCAGACGGTCCTTGAGCAGCACATCCGGAGCCGGCCCGTCGTCGGAATGATCAAGTTCCGACGTATAGACCGCGATCGCATTCTCAACCTTCTTGAACAGGCCCTTGTAGGCGACGATATAGCCGAAATCCTTGTCCTCGCCGTCAAGCCGATTGGTCCGGCAAATCGCTTGGAACAGGCCGTGGTCCTGTATAGACTTGTCTATGTAGACATAGGTGCAGGGTGGCGCATCGAAACCTGTGAGCAGCTTGTCGACGACAACCAGCAGCTTCATGTTCGCCGGCTCCTTGGTGAAAAGAGCCTTGGCCGCTTCCTCGTACACCTCGGTTTTGGACAAACCGCCCTTGGCCTCAACGCCCTTCAGCAACTCGGTGTAGGTGTTGTAAATGACCTGCCGGTCGGTATCGGTGTTGGCGCCCGTCTCTTCCTTTGTGATGTCCTGCGCATTCGGATTGTACGATGTGATCAGGGGCGCACTTATTGCGGAACGGGGTTTTTTTGAAAAAGCTCGAAGTACTTGCAGGCTTCGTAGATGCTGGAGGCCACGAGAATTGCGTTGCCGCGTTCGCTTGACAGGCGGGGCTTCACGCTGAAATCGAAAACGATGTCGCTGACGACACGATCCATGCGGGATCGCGAGCTGAGCACGTTGCATCGTGCCCCATTTCTTTTTTAGCTCATCCCTTTACCAGTCATTCAGGGCCTCGGTTTTGGCATCGAACCACTGATCAATTTTGTCCTCTGAACCCAGGCGCTGGTCGATATCGCGTGCTTCATAAACGAGGTCGAGAACGACTTCGTCCTCCACCGCCTCGCTGAATTTGTAGGTGTGGATGATGTATCCCTTGCGCACAAGGTTGCGCCGGAGTTCGGCTTCGGCGTTGCCGCGGAAGAGAACGCCGTGCGGCAGAATGCAGGCGCCCTTACCGGCGCTCTTCAGCGACCGGACGATGTGTAGCAGGTAGGCGTAATCGCCCTGCTTGGCGGGCGGTACGCCGAAACGACTTAAAGCGATCAGCTCATCATGAAGCGGGTCAAGCCCGGTGCTCCAGCGCTTGTCGCTGAAGGGCGGATTGGCGACGACGTAATCAAAGGTCTTGAGCGCATCGCCGTCGCGGAATTTGGGATCGGTGAGCGTGTGGCCCTGCATGATCATCGCGGTGGGTGCGTTGTGCAGGATCATGTTCATGCGCGCGAGACCGCTGGTGGCCGAATCCTTCTCCTGCCCGTAGAGCGTGACATTGGTCCCGGCCTCGTCGGCCACGTTCAGCAGCAGCGATCCCGATCCGCAGGTCGGGTCGTAGACGGTGGTGTCGCCGCTGGTCTTGGCGGACCGAATGCCGATGATCTGCGCCATGATGCGGCTGACTTCGGCGGGGGTGTAGAACTGGCCTTTGCTCTTTCCGCTCTCAGTCGCGAAATGGCGCATCAGATATTCGTCTGCATCGCCGAGAATGTCGTCGCCATCGGCGCTCGTTGCTGCCGAACTGGTAACGTCCGGTCATCAGCACATCCGGGGCCATTTCGCCGGGGCATCGCTGCCCCCATATTCTTCCGCGGCCTTGCGGAATAGCCGCCATAACGTCCTTTGGAATATCGCTTCTTTTCATCATCCCCCTCAATCACGTACATTCACTGCAACAGGTACAAGTCGAGCAGCGACCGGGCATACTTTTCGATAAAGCGCCGGGCATGCCTCATCCCGTCTCTGAGTTCCGCTTCGCTAATTTCGTGAGCGCGATGGATGATCCCGTCACGCCGCCCGACCAACGCACTCAGATTGTCGCGGTGGGACAGCCGTTGCGGCGCGTGCAGCACCCCGATCCGTTGCAACGCAGCCTGCAGAGCGCCGAGCGCTTCCCGGGGGCCGAGCGTCTCAGTGTCGTTTTCGCGGAAGGCTGACAGCGCCAAATCTTCCCGCCGCTCAAACAGCCCATAGAGGAACATTTCCACAGCATGCACGGTCGCTATGGCAGCAAGCCGCCGATTATTGGCGCCGCCTTCCAGCTGCAGCTCTTCTGCCTTGCGGAAGAAGTCGCGCGCCATCAGGAGAAAGCCATCGACCTGCGGCAGCATCTCGTTTTGGCGCGCGAGATATTCAAGCACCAAGGCCGCGACAAAATCCTCTGCCCACGGCTCTGCCTGCCAGCCTCCCAGCACGGTCTGACCGGAGACCAGCCAGGCATCTCCAGCCGCCAGCACGTGGGGCACGTCATCGACAAAATCAGACCGGCGAATAGCCTCCGTCGCGAGTGTCGTGGCGATGACCTCGGGATCGTCGTCGCCCGCGTCGCGCGGAAGCGCGCCTGTGTCAGGAATAACTTGTGTGATCAGCCATGACACGGCTTTCCGAATTGCGTCGTGGTAGCGGTCATCGCCAAGCCGCTGAAGGGCGACTGTCGCAAGGGCCGTGGCGCGCAGGCCGGGCCGGGGAACCCCTTCTCTAGTTTCATTCCAGTAGCCCCCACCCTCCTGGCGGCGCACGAGGCGATCAGTCAGGACCGCAATTTCCCGGCGCAGATCGCCGATAGTTTCGGGCTTCGCGAACAGCGCCAGAGTGCGTAGCCGATATCTTCAACCGGGGCGGCGGCTTCTCCCTCGCCAGTGCCGAGCGCGATCATATGCGTTGCGCATTCGGCCAGCGCGCCGTCAAGGCGCCCCGCTTCCGTGGCGCTGCCGTAAAGGTCCAGGAACCACGCCAGCGAATAAGACCAGTCGGCAGGCAAGTCCTGCCCATTGTGATCCCTTGCGACGACGGCCACGACGGCGTTGCGGCCTTCGGGCGTGCGGGGCTCTATCCCAAGGATCGGGTATAATTCGGGTGTCGGCTGCTGAAGGATACGCGCCGGCACGAGCGACAGTGCTTTCTCCAGCGAGGGAGGAAAATCCTCCAGTTCTTCGGCCAGTTCGGCAGCTTCTCTCCTTCGTCCCTCGCGGCGCGCTTCTACATATTCTGCCGCAACCACGGCAACGGTGCGCTGCGCCCCGTTCAGCAGTGCCGGTGGCAATCAGCTCGGCCGGAATGTCACCATCCTTGATAGCCCAGTGCGTACGGTGCTGTTCGAACTGTTGAATGCCCAGCCGGTCCGCAATTCTCAACACCGCTGACCGGTCGAGAAAGGCATGTTCCGGATCGGGCTCGAAGGTGAAGGCCAGTTCGTGTCCGCGCCGAACGATATTGCGTATGCGGCCGTGCCGGACCACGCGCGCGTGCGGGCCTCCCGCCCCGACTTCGTACATCAACAGCGCCGGGATTTCCTCCAGCCGGCGCAATGTTTCAGGGCGCGCGAGGTCGATAGCCTCGGCCTCGGCGCCGCTATATTCCTTGAACCGGTCAATGGTTGACGTGAACGGCGGCGTTTCCCACCACTCGCCGTGGCCCGAGACAAGCAAGTTAAACATAGCACACCACCGACCTCACGCCGCCTTCTCCATAGACCACTTCACCCGTTCGGCGAGAAAGGCGGCGAATGATTTCACATTCATATTGCCGCTCGCCTCCTCCAGCCCTGCGAGGTAGGCCTTCCGGTCATCGACTCTGACGAGTGTCCAGGGGTAACCGCCTGAAGCCAGCATCGCGTTCATGAGGAACCGCGCCATCCGTCCGTTGCCGTCCGGATAGGGGTGCACATAGCCCATAAGCCAATGCCCCAGCACGGCACGCACGGAGGCCTCCTTCTCCGCCTCCAGCAGGTCGAACAGCTCATTCATACCGTCGGCCACCGCTTCGGTACGCGGCGGCACGTGCTGCGAGCCGCGCAGGTACACAGGGTGATTGCGATATCCCGCAAGCGCGCTGGCTTTGAGGATGCCGGCGGTCACTGACGGCGCGAACAGCTCCCGGTACCACTCCCGGTGAGTGTCCCGCGTCAACGCGCCGGCTGGCTTGCCGTTGATGATCGCGGCAACAGAGTCTTTGACCTTCTGGAATGCGAGGTAGTAGCCACGCGCGGCAAGCGCATCCCGGTTCTTGCGGTCCTCTTCATCAATCTCCGGATTCCAGCTCCCCTCGCGCACCCGGTCGATGAGTTCCGGGGTGACGCTGTACCCTTCTATCGACAGCGAATGGTAGGCGTCGCTTTCGTAGATATCCTCGACGAACTTCATATAGGCGTCTTTGTCGGACGGCAGTCCGGGTGCCTTCGGGAATATCTCGATGATGGCTTCGCGCTGCGATTGCCAGATCGCGCGCAGGCGGGCGACCAACGGCGGTACGCCCGCCGCAATAGTTGTCACTCCAATTTGTCCCGCGAACGGATCGGATTCGCGCACGTCATAGCCGGCGGCTTTGAAGGCGGCCACGATTTCATCGGCAAAGGAGTCGCGTCCTACGCGACGGAAGGCCCCCGCAAGCCGTCCCGCCACGGCGGAATGGCCGCCATCAAGCAGCAGGGCCAGAACGGTTGATACGTCGCGCACCGACGCCATGGCGATCTGCATCTCGATAGGGGCGCGCTGGAAGAACGCTTCCGGCACCCGGGTAAGGGCGGCCTCGACAGTGAACACGCGCTGGCCGTTTTTCTCTGTCAGTTCGGCCGGCATCTCCTTGACCTTGAGGTCATAGAGCGAAGTGCCGAACAGCAGGTCGATTTTGTTATTCGTGCCTTTGGGGGTGTTCACCACCACCTGAGGCGGAATAGTGGGCGCTTCCGCGTGCAGAAGCAGCGACTGCTCCGGTGAGAGGAACCAGTCCTTGCCGAACCGGTCATTGCAGTAAAGGGAGCAGAACTCCCAGAAGCTCGCGTACCAAGGGGTGGTGTCTTGCTGCCGTGCCTGCGGGCCGGTCGCCATGAGCCAGCCTTTGATAACATCGCGCAGGAACCCGTTCTGCAGCAGCCGCTCCCGGTGGACGCGGGTCAGCTCATCTGATTTGAATATGCGCCGCCCACCCTCCTGCAGCTCTTTGAGGACGGCCAGTGATACAGAGAGTTTTTCATGGGGCTTGGCCATGGCCGTGCCTTTGCAAGTTTTTAGAGCTGTGCGATTACAAGTATATAGTGCTGATAGGTGACAAGTCAATGATGCTGTGGAGTTGCAAGTTTTTTTAGTCGTGCGATAACAAGTTTTTTATGCGATAATCGGCAAATGCGATCGTTTCCATAGCCGCGCGAAGGATCGTTACCCGGATGGGCCGAGACCCAGCTCCCCCGCAGGCTACGCAAGGGCTCGGGGCGAGCCTAGAGCCTGGCCCTCCGAAGCGCTTCGAAGGAGGACGCGCCTCTTTGAAAAACTCGCCCGTTGTGCATCGTGGGTACCCGTAGACGCGAATTCTCGCTCCTTACCTCTCCCTCCCGCCACGATCATCACGGCCGCGCCCGCGCTCACTACGCCGCGACGCCCGTGAGATCGCCGCACGCATCTGATCGGCCACCAGACCGGGTTGCAGATGAAGGATGTCCGTGACGCTGTCGTGTGTTTGCACCGTCACCGCAGTGACGGCAAGGCAGCTGCGCACGCCCATGGAGGAGAGCGTCTCGATATCGCGCGCGATTCCGGCACCCCCACTGGAGTCCGATCCGCCGACGACAAGTACATGCGATGCCTGCCTCAGCGCCCTTTCATCCGTTAGAATGAGCGTTCGAAACGCAGGATTCCGCCGACACTGCTCTTCTTGTTGGCGTTGGTCCAATTCATGTTGGAAGCGCCGTCCACCTTGCCGACGGCGAAGTTACCGTATCGGCCATAGTCGAGTTCCGCCGTAACTGTGAAATCTGGAAGAAACGCATAGGCGACGTTTGCAGCGACACCATGGTTCTTGAGCTGATCACCGGAGAGCTGAAGGTTGAACGAAGTTGTCTCGTTGAGCTTGTAAGTGGCGCCAGCCCAGAAAGCCCAGTTCCCGCCCCAACTCTTATAGAAGCCGCGACCATGAGCGTCGATGGCGTTCGTGGAGTCGTCGTTGAGCTTGCCGTTGGAACCGTAGCCGAGCATTCCGAACAGCAACAGTTCGTTGGTGACATTGATGTCGACACGGACCTTGGCGGCCACCGATTCGTAGTTGCTATCATAAGCGGCAACGCCGGTGATCGCGCCCCAGCCATGTGTGTATTTCAAGCCGCCGACTACGTGCGGTGCGTAGCTGTCGATTGTGCCGACCACGCCCGAGCCTTCCTCGAGCGAAACCACGGCCGAAAAGCCGTTCCCGGCGTCGAAGTAGTACTGAACCACATTGGTATCGAAAGCGCCGTACGGAACCGGCGTCTGGTTGAGTACGTCACCCGCGCCGCCAATAAACATGTCGAAGGCCGACCAGTCCTTACCAACTCGGAGGCCACCAAGCTGAATCCAGGCGAGAGTCAAGGTGCTGTCTCCGTTGAAGGCATAGGACCGAGAACTGTCCGAAACCGAAGTGTGGCGGTTGCCGAAGTTCATGCGGGTTTCGGTGTAGGTCTTCAACGTGCCGAGTTCGGTCTCCTGGCCGGTCCAAGTTTTCAATGTGAAGCGCGTGTTGTTTTGCCATGTGCCCTGATGCTCACCAGTCCTCACATCCGAGGTTCTTGCGTGATCAACCAATCCGACATGGCCCAAGCCGACGTCGTAACGGACATAGCCGCCGATGCGCACGCAGGTCTCAGTGCCTGAAATGTAGACGTAGCCCGACCCGTAGACGTCGCAGACTTTAACGTACTCAGTCGGGTCAGGCTCGGCAACGGCGGTCACGGCGCGAGCGTCGGAAACGGCAATCAGTGCCGCAGTTGAGCCGAGGAGGAGGCTCCTAATGTTCATTGTTGATCTCCGTTCAAAGAGTAAAAGGAATGGACGTCAGTGATGAACTCTTGCTAAGGAAACAGTCGATAACGATGCGCATTGAGTTGAATTTGAGCAGTTTTGATGCGCTCGTCACGCCGGATATTCATCAGAAATTGAGAATATTATTGGGTGTTATTGTTACAAATATGCCATTGTTATTACAAATATAATAATCGCCGAAACGACGCCATCCAACATTTCTGTACAAATCATCCCCGTCATCTCCGCTAGTTGTGGGCGGGCCGTCACAAAGGCTTCTACTGCAAATGACGTGCCATCCTGACGACGCAGCTGCGGCTTGAAGCTCAAGTGTGCCGGCGGACCTTGGTTCGCTCTTCCTTCCTTTTTGCCTTGCGGATCAACCCAAGCACGAACGGCAAACGTTTCGGCTACGGTTCGTCTGTTCGCTTCGCGACAGTTTCGTTCAATGGCGACAGCTTTGTTTGCTGTGAGCCCCGACGTTGAGACATCATGCGGCGGCACCGCTCGGTACGACGCCGTCATTTTGGCGAGCGCGATGATCGGTAATCACGCGCTGACGCGCAGCCTTGCCTCCACCACGGAGTCAGTAGGCGCGCCGGCCTTGGCATTGCGGCCGACCTGACGGTCGCGTCGAGCAGCCTCTCGTCCTGATAGACGGCGCGCCACAGCTAATGCTTCTTGCCAGCAATTCACACAACGAGCTCATCGAGATGCCAGAGATCACTATGGGGCTGCGCTAGCTGGCGAGCAAAGTCTGGTCCCAACGCCGTGTTATCTCGTTGGATGCGGCAGCCGCGCTCAGCAGAATCTACTCGACCAGGCGCAGGCTGAAGGGAAGGGATGGTGGAACCAAACGGTGCGCGTGAGGGTCGCGGCGGGAACAGCCATGGCCAGTCGCTGACCGTCCAGCCAAGACTGAACGGCCGCTATTGCTGAGAAATACAAGTTTCGAGCCCAAAGCGGAACGGACTGACATAGCGCAAAGACACAGGCGAGCGCAGCGGTAAGGTTGGCGGTTATCAGCATGGGACGGTAACTGTTGCAGACCACAAAATATCGCGAGGCCGGCCTGCCTTGGTACACTATCTATCCGACTGTGTCAGAGTTCTCTGGGGCGGTCGGCGCCGAGGCTTATGAGGAATGGCTCAGGAACCTGCCGGCTGACGATCCGGTGTCGCTCTATTTCCACGTTCCGTTCTGCCGATCAGCTTGCTGGTATTGTGGCTTCCCCACCACCATCACCCGCCATGATGCGCCGATCCTCAACTATCTGGCGGCCCTGCGTGACGAGATCCGTTTGGTCTCGGAGCGAGCGCCGCAGACGCTGCCCGTGAGCGACATGCATTTCGGCGGCGGAACGCCGTCTCTCATAGGACCAGCCGAGTTCCTGGCTCTGATGGAGTTCCTGCGACGCCGCTTCGCTCTCACGAAAACAGCTACGGTTGCCGTCGAGATTGATCCGCGCACGTTCACGGCCGAGATGGCCGAGGCCTTAGGAGCAGCCGGCGTGAACCGTGTGAGTCTCGGCGTGCAGAGCTTCGATCCCATTGTTCAAAAAGCAATCAACCGGGTTCAGAGTGAGGCGCAGACGTCGGCTGCCGTGGAAATGCTGCGCCGGCATGGAGTAAGCCGCATCAACTTCGACCTCATCTTCGGTCTCCCGCATCAAACGGTGCAGTCCTGCGTCGAGACCGCGAGGGCGGCGGTCGCAATGCGCCCCGACCGGCTTGCGGTGTTCGGCTATGCGCACATCCCGTCGCTTATAAAGAATCAGCGCCTCATCGAGGAGGCAGTTCTTCCGGGCAGCGCTGCCCGCGCCGAACAGTATGCGGCCGTGGCCGCGACGCTGATTGCCGCCGGCTACCGCGAGATCGGACTCGACCATTTCGCCTTGCCGGACGACGAGCTCGCGCTGGCACAGAAAACGGGTCGCCTGCGGCGTAACTCGCTGGGCTACTCGGCCACCACCTGCAGAACCCTGATCGGTTTCGGCGCGTCGGCTATCGGCCGCGTCGGCGAGGGGTACGTCCAAAACGAAGTTACACGGGATTCCTACATCCAGCACATCGCAGCTGGCCGTCTGGCGACGTCAAAGGGCTATCGCCTCACCGACGACGACCGCGTGCGAGCCGCAATTATCGAGCGACTAATGTGCGATCTCGAGGCCGATGTGCAGGCAATCTGTGCCTCCCACGGATCTGATCCGATCCGTCTTCTCGATTCAGCTGAACGCTTGGCGATGCTGGCCGAGGACGGGATAGTGGACTTCGAAAACGGTTTTGTCCGCGTACGGCGGGAGCATCGCTTTGTAATTCGCGCTGTCGCTGCCGCGTTCGATGCTTTTCTCGATCGGGATGGCCGTAAGCATAGCCACAGGTGAGGGCAAGCATCCAACCAGAAGCTAAACTCGACGCCCTTGGCCGATGCGAAAAGCAGAGCTGATCCGCCTATTTCATCTCATCTTCAATGACATCGACCTCGTGGCTGCCACCGAGGCGTTTCCATATTGATCGTGGTAGGTGCGGGGCATCTGGGTGTTTCGCCGTCAGCGCATGAATATCCCCGCCATGTGATGGGTCAGGAAATCGCGGTGGCTGCAATCAGCCCGTCCATCGATGACAGACCGCGGCCACGCCGCTTCGCGAGGCCCGTCAGGTCGCCCCAGGCCAGGGCAACCAGTTCGTCCACGGGCAGGACTCTCGGCTCGAAGCGCTGCGGCAGGTCCCGGGCGAGCCATCCGGCCAGTGCGTCACGTTTCCGACCTTTGTCCATGAGGGCAGCGCCGCGCCGCATCTCGGCGATCGACACAACGCTGATAAATGAGCGGTCTTCATCGAGCCCGTCCATCCATTCCAGCACGCGCGCGTCAGGGCTCGGCCTCGTCACCTCGGAGAGGCCATTAGTGTCGAGCAAGAGCCTCACAATGGCAGACCATGCGGTTCATCGCGTAGCCGCTCGATGTCCAGTTCGGCGATGCGCAGCGAGTGCCCAAAAAACAGCAGCCAGCTCCCCTTCCGGAAGATCGGAGCGGACGCCACGCAAAAAGCGCCAAATCCTTGGCGCCGGCGGTCTGTGTGTTTGCGCGCTGGCGGCTTTGGTGTACTCCTGTGCCGTTTCGACGAGGCTTCCAGCCGGACCGGCAGGGGAGGAGGCTTTGGCGGCGCGGCCGGCACACGGCCCACCTCGAAGACGAGATCGACGATGTCGGGCAGATCCTCGGTCGCCTCACAAATCGGTGAGGTCGTCGGGACACCGTCTTCCACTTTTGTTGATCAGCCGCCTTCCTGGCCATGTTCCGAGACAATAAGGCGCCCGTGCGCCGCCGCCTCGATTAACCCAAGACGCGCAAGGATCTTTTGCCGGAGACAACGAGGTCACCATCCTGCGGTGCCGCGTTGCGTCACAGTCGGCATGAGATGTGCAAAGTGGACCGTCGTCAAACGTCAAACAGAGGCGTTGGTGACTGGACTGAACGATCAGAACGGGCTGCTTGCGCCCTTTCGGACTTCACAAAGTTCGAAAATGGCGTCGTTTCAGGGCATAATCGCCGCTTGTCAAAATGTTTGCGACAAGTCCGGTGAAAGCCTACCGAGGATCTTGTGCTTGGGGGGCGGTTAGTTCCGATAAACTAAGCGGCATACACATGCTAATCTATTTGATTTACGGGCCGACCTGCAGCGGCAAAACAGACGCGGCAATCCAAATTGCACGAGAGACCGGATGGCCGGTCATTGCGCTGGATCGTGTACAATGCTGTCCTCAAATCGCCACCGGCAGCGGGCGTCCCTCGGATTCCGAACTGCAATCTACCCAGCGGATCTACTTGGATTCGCGCCCGCTAACCGCGGGCATCATCGACGCCGAGACCGCCCATCGTAAGCTGATAATGCAAGTGGATGAGCGTAGTTCCCAGCCGGGGCTCATCCTCGAAGGCGGTTCGATCTCCCTTCTCAATTTAATGGCGCGAAGTCAGCATTGGGATGGCGCTTTTCGGTGGCATGTAAGGCGGTTGCGGCTCGGCAACTCGGACGCCTTTCTGGAGAGAGCCAAGCGTCGGGTCACAGACATGTTTGTCACAAGAGAAGGACAACCTTCATTGCTGCAGGAACTTGCGGATCAGTGGAAGGAAGATGCAGTCCGTCCCATTTTGGAAGACGTTGACGGATATCGTTGCGCCATTCATTTTGCGAGAGAGCACAGCTTGGCAATCAGCGAAATGCCGTGCCTTCGCAAAGAGCTCCAACAAGATCTTGTAGAGGCGATTGCGAGAGAATATCTCGAATATGCGCGTTGGCAAGAACGCGACTTTCCAGAATGGCAAACTGAGTGAGCAAGCCTCCCCGGACCTCGCCTGCGATGCGGGCACGGTAGCTCCTGAGAATTGCGCTAAGTGGTTTGCTGAAGCAAGCTAGTGCCAGGCGACATTAGGTCCGTGTGGCAGCGGAAGGATTGCTTTCGCCACGGTGACTGCGGAGGAGGCGACATGGCTGCACTGCTCATTTCAGGCATGGGACGGAATGTACCGATGACAAAGTGCTGCGCGCTTCGTAGCGACCGCTACCGTGGCTGACTCGCGAACTACTATCCGCCAGCCCAGTCTGTGGCGTCGTCTCGGCTTTCATCGCCACCGCCTTCGCCCAGGAAACGCCCGAGGCCGCAAGCGTCGCCGTGGCAGTGCGGCACCCGGCAAGATGGGTGGTCATCGGCCCTATCTGATCGACGGGGAGCACCGTGCTTTCGTCCTGGGCGAGGTTGAGCGAGATGCCAACATGACGCTTCATCAATTGACGGCGGCACTGGCTGAACGTGGTCTCCTGCGAGCGTCGGTCGCTTCCTGCACCGCGAGGGCAAGAGCTTCAAAAAAACCGTTCTGCCGGCCGAGCAGCTCAAGCCAAAGCTGATGCGCGGGCGTGCGCAATGGATGCGCTATCAGACCCGCATTGACCCTACGCGCCTGGTCTCCCTGGATGAAACATGGGTCAAGACCAACATGGCGCCGTTGCGCGGCTGGGGTGTGCGCGGCAAGCGGCTGATGGCCCACGCACCATATGGCCATTGGAAGACGATGACCTTCATCACCGCGCTGCGGCATGATCGGGTGGAGGCGCCTTGGGTCATTGACGGACCCATCAATACGCAGGCCTTTCGCGTCTATGTCGAAACCGAACTCAACAAAACACTGAAGCCGGGCGACATCGTCATTCTCGACAATCCCGGTTCTCACAAGGGCCAAGCCGTCCGCGACATCGTCAGGGCTGCTGGCGCAAGGCGGGTCAAGCCCGCGAGAGCGGCAATTTTGTTCCGGCTATCACCCTCTCGTCGAGAACGGCGTGACGGAAGCGATAAAGTTGCGCCGGCCGGCCGCCGGTTTGCGCGGTTGTCTCACCGGTCTCCTCGACCAGCTCCTGCTGCTCGATCAGCCGGCGAAAGTTCGGCTTACGCACGAGCCTGCCGGCAAGCGCCTCTACGGTGCGCTGCAGCTGCAAAAGCGTGAAGACCGGCGGCATCAGTTCGAATACGACCGGCCGGTATTTGATCTTGGAGCGCAGCCGCGCAATGCCGGTCGCCAGGATGCGACGATGATCGGCGATCATCGATCTGCCCGACACCGAGGTGGGCGCAGCGGAATGTCCGGCGCGTATTGCTTCCTCCACCAGGGCGGCTTCGTAGAGCAGCTCATAACGTTGAAGCGCGAGTTCCTCGTTCCAATGGCGGTCGTCAAAGCCGAAGGCGATCGCCGCCCGCCGTCGTCGGTCGAGGCGTGTCGTACCGTCGTCAGTGCCATCCGCCCATTCCATCAGGCGCGGCCGCAATTCGTCCAACACGACCGCCGGTGTGCCGGAGCGGTGATCCTCCCACGGGAAATAGTCGTACCAGCTTCCCCAGTGTCGCCCGGCCGGGTCGCCAGCTTCGTCTTGGTGGGTGAGCGCCAGATAGCTGATAGAGACCACGCGGTCGTCAGCGCCAACCCTGTCGCGATCGGCGAAGGTGTAGAGCTGTTCGATATAGCCGAGCGGCTGGCCGGTCTGTTGTTCCACCCATCCCCTGAGGCCCGACTGCAGCGAACGGTGAGCAAGCTCGAACGGGCCGGAGGGCAGGGCGTTTGCCTGCGGGATGGTCAGAACGCAGGGGGCGCTGCTGTCCATGGCGACCACAACGGCGATCAAGTCCGCATTGACGTCGTTGGCCTTGCCTCCAGCTCCGCCTTTCCTAATCCCTTTTGCGCGATCGTCCATGGTCCCCGACGTCGTTGAGCAGAGCCCTGCCGCGTAGGCGGCTGAACCGATTGAATTCCGTTTTTGTCTGATAATTGTCGGCGCGTCAACACCACCCGTCGTGGCGATTTTAGCTCTTCGCAGCTGCACAAAAAGTGCCAACGCGACATCCGTGCTTGGGGAAGGAGGCCCATTGAGTGCGCCGATTCAAAGCTCGTCGATCGACATTGCGACGTTGTTCTCGTCGGCGACAGCGCGGCATGGTTCTCGACGGCTTGGCGTCGACGCTGGGCGTGACGCTGGAGATGATGATCATGCACGGTCAGGCCTGCCCCGTGGCCTGGAGCCGGCGCAAATGGTCGTCGACCCGCCGTTCGGTTCCTTTTGAAGAAACCCGGAGCAGGCTTTCCGCAATGCCTGATAAAGCCCTTCCAGTGCGCCCGCGCCAGCATCATCGCACTCTCGCTCCAACACAACCTATGCGAGTCAGTAAATCGACTCGCCGGCACTATTGTTTCAGGGGAAATGAATCTAGTTTCAAAGGGTTCGGCCGATAGGCCGGGCACAGCTGCGGTCTTCACGGCCTTTTTGACATAAACGCGTCGCCCGATTGAGATTATCTTGACGGTAGCGCAGTGCGCCATCCATGCCAGTCGAGATGATCATGGGCAAATAGCGAGACCATCGCGAGCCACGCCGGCATCGCTATGACGATGACCCCGTTTCCTTTTCGGAACGGACTTCCGAGCCAAGCTATTTTCAGCGCCCGCCGACCGTGACGGCAGATCCTGTCGATGCGGAGGTATTGTGGTTCACAGTCAGCAAGGGTTTTGGCTTCGTCAAACTGTCGGACGGCACGGAGGCCTATCTGCACGTGCGAGTGTTAGAGGCGGCCGGAAGCCGGGATGTTGCCGCGGGAACGCCTCTCAAGATCACGGTCGAAAAAAGTCCAAAAGGTCATCAAGTCGCGCAGGTGCTGGAGATCGGCGATCACCGCGCGAAAACTCCGTCACATACGCGCGTCGCTGGAGGGACCTTCGTTGAAACCGGTGCGCAGATGGAGAGCGGGGGCACGGTCAAGTGGTACAAACCCGAAAAGGGCTTCGGCTTCATTGCTCCTGACAACGGTGAGAAGGACGTCTTCGTTCATGCCAGCGCCCTGACGCGCTCAGGGCTCAGCGTGCTGGTAGCGGGACAGAAGGTGTTTGTCGAATGCGGGCAAGGCAAGAAAGGCTGGGAAGTCCGGAGCATTCGCCTTGCCTAGACGGCGAGGCATTGCTCGCCTCGAAGGAGATGCCGGAGAGCGTCGGGCGGCCGCCCGCGCCCGCGTAGCAGAAACCGACATTGTCGAAGCGCAGCACGCCGTCGGTGACGACGAGATCCCTGGCGCCCGCCGCGTCCTCGATGTCAAGTTCGGCGTCGAGCAACTCGAACAGCCGCGTGCCGCAGGTCGAGGCGCGCGCGAACGAGTTGACCATCAATCCGAGCTGGCGCACCGGCATCTGCAGAATGGTCATGAAGGTGAGCAACAGGGCCAGCGTGCCGACGCTGATTTGACCTGCGATCACTTTCTGGCCACCGAACCAGAGCACCAGGCCCATGGCGGTCAGGAACGAGAAATTCATGGCGCTGGTGTTGCCGACACGGATGTCGACGCGCTCATTGGCGAGATCAAGGCGCGTCCTGCTTGGCGCGGTCGAACTTTTCCAGCTCGTGCGGCTGCGCGGCGAAGGCACGCACGACACGGATGCCGCCGAGATTCTCATCCATCACCCGGATCTTTAACGATCGCTGATGCCCAGATATGGGAAGGTCAGGCTTCAATGACGGGGAAGGTGAAGGATTGACTGGTCGGGTTTCCGGGCCGAGCTTGTCGGCCGCTCAATCGAAAGCGTCATTTGAGGCGCTTCTTCTCCCGCGTGTAACTGGAAGACACGCTCGTCCAGTTCCTTGTCTACTTCCGTGAGACGATGATTGAGCCGAAGGTAGTCGGTCCAGGTCGGCGTGCGGAACGTTTCTGTCCACTGCATAGGCTTCTGAAGGTTGCGCTGGAGCGTCCAGTTCCGAGCACCGACGCGGCTGTGTACATGACGCCGCTGCCGCATGAGGTCGAGGAAGGCCTCGACACTTCTCTCGGCTATCAGATATTCGATCTTGACCACGATCGGGCCGCTTCTCGGCTTCAAACTGAGAGCGACAGCTGGGGCGTCGAATTCCTCCAAAGGATCGGGCTCGGACTCACGGCGCTCGCGAAGAGGAAACAGAACGCCGGCTGCAGCGACGATCAGAAGGGCTACCGCGGAACCCTCGAGCGCCCAGGTCAGCGAATGGTTCTGGGAAACCGTGCCCCATACCCAGCTGCCGACCGCGATGCCGCCGTCTATCAATGCGTAGTAGATCGAGATTGTGCGACCCACGACCCAGCGCGGGCTCGCCAGCTGCACGCTCACGCCAACCCCCGACCAGGCGGTGACCCAACCGGCGCCGCCCAGGGCGAGTGCAATTGCCGCCACAGCGATCGAAGAGGTCAGAGCCAGGGAGAGGGAGCACGCCGCGCAGGCGAGGCAGGAGAGCCTCATCAGCCTTTCTTGCGACAAGCTCCGTCTGAACAGGCTGTTGGAGAGGCCGGCGAAGACGGCACCGGTCCCGAAGCCAGCCATGAGCGCGCCATAGGCGAGCGGACCTCCTCCCAGCTGGTCGCGGACAACCACCGGCAGCAGCGCGAGTATGGCGATGCTCGCCAAGCCAAAGAGGGTTCCGCGTGCGATCGCCGCTTTGATTTCCGATGACATCGCCGTGAAGCGCAGTCCGTCGTAGATCGCCGTCCTCATCGACTCGCGTGGAAGAGGGGACGAGCGAACCTTCCACTTGCAGCGCCATATGGTGGCCAAGGGTACCAAATAGGTGAGGGTGGTCACGGTAAAAGCGGCCAAAAGCCCGAAGGAGGCAACCACGATGCCGCCGAGCGCCGGGCCCACGGTCCGTACGGTGTTGAAGCCAACGGAAAGCAGGGTAACGGCAGCGGGAACATCGCGCCGGTCCACCATATCGCCAACCGACGCCTGCCAGGCGGGATCGTTGAGAGCGCCGCCGCATGCGATTAAAAAGCTGAAGCCGAGAATCATCCATGGGTCGAGAAAGCCCAGCGCTACAACAGCGGTCAGCATCGCAGATGCTATCACCATAAGGCAGCGGCCCGCGAACATAACCCTGCGACGGCTGAAATTGTCAGCGAGAACCCCGGCGAACACGGACAAAATGAAAGCGGGCAGGTTCGATGAAGCCTGCACCAGCGCAACCATCAGATCGGAAGTCGAGATGGTAGCCATCAGCCAACTGATGGCAACAGTCTGCATCAACCAGCCGAGGCTCGAGACTTGCGTGGCGAGCCAGATCGAACGAAAGGTGGGCTGCAAAAGTGGCGCAAAGGTCGTTGGTGCAGCCAAATCTTCGTTTAATCCAGCCACCCTACTCATTTTGCCAACCTTTGCTTTGCGTTATTGCCGTTTCCCATGTAATCTAGGCTGAACCGTGGCGGCTAGAAGAATAGAGAGAAACTGTTTGCCTTGCGGCACAGGTCCTCGTGATTAAGGGTTGCGGCCGAGACGCATGCCCGAGCCGGCTCACCCCGCCTTCGAAGACATCACGGGGTGGAGCCCGGATTCTTGCTTGTCGTTGACGCAGCATGCTTCATCAACGGGCACTTTGCCGAGCGATGCCTTTTCGCGAAACGCGACGATGTTCTTTCGTCGGAAACTCTCTCCAACGGCGTTCGATGCGCTGAGTCTGGCTTGGGGCGAGGTGAGGGCTTGCAGATCTTAGACAGTATTGATTCCTGATAAACGCAGACGGTTGCCGGGCCGCGATCGAAGAGGCGCGCGCCTTGCTGCTTCAGCTTGAACAAAAGTCTGACGCGCTCACACATGCCATCGACGACTTTCTGCTCGATCTGATGAGGCTGGCTTTCATTGTTGAATGTTATGGACACGGCTTTGAACTTTTGGCGCGAACGCTTGCCCGTAGAAGACTGGCAAAGGTCAGGCTTTTGTCGGGGCGGTGGACTCCGCCAGGGGAGAAATGACACCCAAAGCCGGATGGCTGACGCGACGGTCGCCCCGCGTTCCGCACAGTGACGAAGGTAACGGTACGGCTCTTCGGCAGATGGCGCATCCTCATGGTAGCGTCTGGCCGTTCCCTCTGATGCCTCGGCCTCCCACACCTATCCGAACAGGCCCGATCATGGAGGGTCCTCGAAGTGGGCATGAGGGCGATAGGCCGCGTGGTTGGGGTACCAAGCGTAGGCGCGGTATTGGGCTGGAAATTGGCGACGCGCGACGAAGAAGTCCGAGATCAACTCGTGCAATGGCAATTCCTAACACCGTGGACGTGTTGGAGCAGCCTCATCCTCCTAGTCAGGAACGTCATCAAGGTTATAGGATTGATGCGCGGCGAACCCTCGGAACTCAGGATCATGTTGACATCGCTGTTCGACAGAGCCGACTTCGCGCAAGGAAGTCACATCGTTTCGGAATTGCTTATCGCATGGTCTATCGTCGGCCTAGTCAAACCCTTGGCGCGGCGAGGAAGCGGCGGTCGTCGGCGTGATGCATGACGGGAGTCGGCGGCGTCTCACCATAGGCGAAATGCAGGAACCAAAGGAAAGGACCACCTGCATGGAATTGCGAACCGCGTCCTCGGCGTCTGAGCCGCGACCCTTGTCAACGATCACTCAACCCGCGACGTAGAGCTTCAACCCAGCCTTGGACACGCGAACCGCGCTACCATCGTTGCAGAGGAGCCGTCCACCAGATGGTTGCCCTTGTAGTCCGCACGCCTTTGGTCGACATAGCGGACTGGCTCTGGCCACCGGCAAGGTTGAAGAGTGTTCCGTTGTTGCAGTCGTACTTGGCCCACGTGAACCAGATGCCTGAGCACGCGGTCGCGTTTCAGGGTTGATCTACTCGTAAAAAGGAATTGTCTTAGGCGGAAGGCCGCACTTAATACCGCTATCCTATTGGCGCCCCATCGGGTTCCCGGATTGAGCAAGTCCGGATCACTATTTTATGCCGCTGCCAGCGTTGTGTCGGCCATGTGCACGCGCGCTGCCGCTGCCAGCAGGTCGGTCTGGGTGATCAGCCCAATAATGCGTCGCTCGGTATCGACGATGACCACGGCATGGCTGCGGCCGTCGGTGAGCACCGGCAGCAGACTCATCGCCGGCGTATCGGGAGAGGCGGTGCTAGCCTTCGACATCACAGCCCTCACCGTGTCGGTCGCCTTCGTCAGCTCGCGCAGGCCAACTACACCGACCAGCCCGCCCTCGGCGTCGGTCACCGGCAGCGTCCGGATGTTGTGATCGAGCAGCAAATGCCGCGCCTGGTCGGCAGGCGCATGTTCATCGACCGAAATCACATCGCGCGACATGATGTCCTCGCACAGCAGGGTCCGGTGGGAGCGCACCATCGCCTGCAACTCGACCTGCCGTAGCAGCCGCTCAAGATCGTTGCGGTCGATATCGAAGGTTTCCTCCAGCGCGCCGAGCGCCGCATCGATATCCTCGGGCTGGAAGCCGACCCGCTCCCGCGCCGGCGGATCGATGGTTCCATGCGCGCTTTTAAGGGCGGGAGCCGCCACATGCGGATAGTTGCGCCGCGACAGTTTATGGATGCCGTAGCCGAGTGCGACCAGCACGATCGAGTTCAGCGCTACCGGAACGAAGGGAAACAGCAAGCCCGAGCTGAAGACGGCCGGTCCGCCGAACACCGCAGTTAAGGCGGCGGCGCCACCCGGCGGATGCAGGCAGCGCGTGAACGACATGGCGGCGATCGCCAGCGCCACCGCAATGCCGGTAGCAAGGACGGGTTCATGCACGAAATGCGCCACGATCACCCCGACCAGCGCCGAAATCGTATTGCCACCGATAATCGACCAAGGTTGCGCCAGCGGGCTTGAAGGCACGGCAAAGAGCAGCACGGCCGATGCTCCCATTGGAGCAACCAGCAGTGCGACATGTGGGCCAGACCCGTTCGCCAGCGCACTGATCACGCCAGTCAATGCGATGCCGATCATGGCCCCGATGCAGGCGAGCAGCCGCTCGCGCAGCGTTGCACCGGCAAGGATCGGAACAAAGAGACGAAACGCCATGGCATACCCTTGGGCGAGTGGTCGGAACTCCGCGCTCCGCAATGCAGGCAAAGCCACAGATTTGGAAGTTAAGCCAATTCGGAAAGTCGGCTCACGGGGGAAAACTTTTGCGCGAAGCGGCCATTGCCAAATGGGTGCAGACATTTTGATCAGCCAGAGGAGGCGGACGGCACGCTGATCCGCTCGAGCGCAGCTAGAGGCCAAGGGCTGCCGTGCCGCGGGCAGCCGGAAATGGGGATGGTCGGAGGTCGAGCTGGGATGGACACTAAGGAATTCAGAGGCTTCGAAAAGCGTGCTGACAATGTCGGCATGGCAAGACAAATCAGGCCCTTGTCGCTCCACTTCCGAGGCGAACTCCAGCGGAGTACGGCTTCTACGCGGTGCTTGGTCTGCCTGTCCTTGCCACCATCGGATTCGTTGGCTGCTGAAACGTCCACCAGTAGCCGCTGAGAAGACGACTGCCGCCAGTGCCGTCGTGGAACCGCTATATGACGGCGGCGTGGTTACAGAGCCGGCTCGTGTCGATCGGGCGGGGGAGCCTGATGTGACGTACATGGTCCAGAAAGTGGCCAATGAAGGTGCTGGCATCGTCAACGTGATTAGGTCACGTAATAGCGGTAACACAACCGCGACCACGAGCCTCTCAGGCGTTCGATAAGGCGGGAAAATCCGATCGCCGGACCAAGCGCGATTCCGCCACACTGCCACACACGAAACCGATCAGGTCACGTTCCAGGCTCGCCAGAAGATTGGAGCCGAGGCCACCTCGCTGAACTCTGCCATGCCGCGGGCCGCCACCTCTCCCAGCCGCGGTAGAAAACGTGGGTCAGCAGCGCCGGCATGGGCGAGCAACTCCCAAATCGCGAGCAGCGCCATCGACACCGCAAGCGGCCGCAGATGTCGGCCGATGAAGCGGAAGGCCGGCGGTGCGATGGAAGCGCCGTGCGACAGCCTATCCCGACCTGCAATCGTGATCAGGCTGATCGTGGGGTCTCCGGACGCCAGCGTTGCAGATAGTTTTCGGCAAGCGTGAGCAGGCCGTGGATCACCAATTCGGTCAGGCCGACCACGATCATGGCCGAAAGAACGAGTTCAAATTGAAAGAGCTGACGACCATAGGCCATCAGGTAATTGGAGCCCTTCGAACGATGCGATGAGTTCTACCGCAACCAGGGTCTGCCAGCCGTTGGCAAGGCCTTCTCGCAGCCCTGTAAAGATCTACGGCACGGCGGAAGGCAGCACGATCATCGTGAGTTTCGACCAGCGGCTGAACGAAAGGACACGGCCAGACCCGTCTCACGACGACGCCGTTGCGCTTCGCCGCCATCAGCTGGGTAGAGGACTTGCACCTCCAAGCTGTCGATCATGCTCGGCACACAAAAAAGGGCGGCATTGCTGCCGCCCTTTCCGCTGTAGGTTGATAGGGGGCTGGATTAGAAATCCATACCGCCCATGCCGCCCATGCCGCCGCCGCCCATGCCGCCAGGCATGCCGCCGCCAGCCGACTCCTTCTTCGGAGCCTCCGCGATCATGGCTTCGGTGGTGACCAGCAGGCCGGCGACCGAGGCCGCGTCCTGCAGAGCCGTACGCACAACCTTGACCGGATCGACGATACCCATGGCGATCATGTCGCCATATTCGCCGGTCTGGGCGTTGTAGCCGAAGGTCGCGCCCTTGTTCTCGAGGATCTTGCCGGCGACGATAGATGCTTCCGCACCGGCGTTGGCCGCGATCTGGCGGGCCGGAGCCTGCAGCGCGCGACGCACGATGCTGATGCCTGCGGTCTGGTCGGAGTTGGCGCCGACAGCCTTGATGCTCAGCGAAGCGCGCAGCAATGCGACGCCGCCGCCGGGAACGATGCCTTCTTCGACGGCCGCACGGGTCGCGTTGAGGGCGTCATCGACGCGGTCCTTCTTTTCCTTGACTTCCACTTCGGTCGCACCGCCGACGCGGATCACGGCAACGCCGCCCGCCAGCTTGGCGAGACGTTCCTGCAGCTTCTCCTTGTCGTAGTCCGAGGTGGTCTCCTCGATCTGCTGCTTGATCTGGGC
>NZ_JAMYLP010000013.1:0-93335 GCF_040318085.1 Mesorhizobium sp. M1322 | reverse complement strand
ATGCCCCGCAAACCGGGCCAATGTGGCTCGATTGCGGTTCAAAAAACGCCCCACGCGCCATCTGCGCCAAACTTCGGCTCCCGTGCAAAGCCCTCGAACCAGGAGACATTTCATGCCGATCTTGGCGGCGACCGCGGCGACCATCCGCGTGTGGTTGGACTCCACGCCGCCGATGGAGACAAGCGTATCGGCATCTGACGCGATCGCGTCGGGGATGATGTATTCGAGCTTGCGGAGCTTGTTCCCGCCGAACGCCAGACCGGAGTTGCAGTCCTCGCGTTTGGCGTAGGTTTCCACCTTGCCCCCCAGATGCTTGGAGAGGCGGTCGAGCTTCTCGATGGGGGTGGGTCCAAATGTGAGCAGGTAGCGTTCGAACTTTTCCAGCATTTTCTCTCCGGCAACACGCGATCGAGCTGAATTAGCCATTCACGATTCATTCTAGAGGCGTCTTTGATTTGACGTCGTCTGCGTTATCCGGCGCGAGAAGAGTCCCATTTCTATTTCCAGCGCCTCGTTTGTCATTGAGAGTTGCAACCGCACGCCGGCGTACTGCGAGAGGCTACCAATGCGTATGGGATTCAAGAACTGCATCTCCTGGATTGACTAGAACGACCGCATTGCGGTCACCATCGACTTTTCAAGCACAGTATTCCTTCTAATCTCTGCTCAATGTTTATGGTTGATCCAAAGTGGCACACCTGAGCACTGACCTTATCATGACGTCTCAAGGCAGCAGCAGCGATATGGCCAGCATTTGATCGCGCTGGAGCAAATCTGCGGATTCATTCGTCACCTCATCATGGTCTGGCGGCTCGGATTCAACTTCCTTGCAACTGTCGAAATGCTCAGGCCTTTGGCCAGCTCGGCTAACCCAGCCAGACTGCCAGATCAGAAAGAGCACGCTTGCGAAATACGCCAGCTGAAGGAGCAGCGAACAAGTCAGCGTCGTGATGACTACTGTGCCAATGGAATGAGAAGCGAAGTAGACAATCAGTGCGGTGCTGCACAGCACCAGGCCCAGGACGCGACAAAAGATTCTAAAGGGCAACGCCGTTCTCCTGGTTTTGTCTCCTCAGATCATGCTGCGACCTAGTCGGCCGCAACATGGGTCTGGCAGTTCTTTGGGCAGACGCGGCCGCAGGCTCTGCAGCCAATGCAGCGGCCGGCATGGTCGACGACCATAATCATGCGATTGAGCTCACCATCGAAGTCGTCGTCGTCCTCGCCGTCGCAGGCGCCGAGGATTTCACCCTTGTCATCGACGCCGTAAAGATGCATGACCTCGCGAGAGCAGACTTTGAAACAGCGGCCGCAGCCGATGCAGGTCGTGCCGTCTATAGCGGTGAGATATTCCGGCATCCATCCGGAGCCGTCGCGGGTGGTGAATGTGCTCCTCATCGTAACTTCTTCATTGCAGCGAGCTCTCTCTTGGCACCATCCAACTCGGCAAAAACCGCGGACGTTTCCTTGGCAACGTCCTCTATCTCGGTCCATTTTCCCGGGAGATGCTCTGCAAGGTCGCGCAATTTCATCTTGGCGACTGCTGCGCGCAGCTGAAGCTTTCGGACTTTCTGGCCCGTCTCATCTAGCTTTGACATAGATCCTTCCTCGAAATCGGTTTCATCACGCCGGCGCCACACCGGGACCGGCTTCCGTGGCTGCGGTCGCATTGTCGATCAGTTTCGCACCGGCCTCAGTGAGATTCCGGAGCGTCTCGAAGCCGAACCGATGAACGTCTTGCCAGAATGACCAACTGCCCGGCCGTGGAAAGCATGCGGCCCCAAGTCCTCGTGAATTTCATCTCCATCATTGCCGATGTCATCAGGCCGGAGCGCTCCTCGATCGCGAGCCCGACGGCGGTTTAGAACATGTCGAGCCTCCACAGCACGTCAGGATCGGGATCGTCGATGACAGGCATCGCAGGGCGCTGTTTCTGGTGACGATGAAGTCGGCCAGCAGCGTGGCGTCCAATTTGCCTTCCCACGAGCCGTAGGAGTCTTGAGCACGGATCAGCCGCACGAGGCATCTGACAAAAGGCGTGGCAAGCGCCGCCTCGTCCTCGGCAGGGCTGATCGCGGTATCGGACATTTCGCCTTCTCCTCAGTTTCAGTCCTCTTCCTCGAAGCACGCTGCCTGTTTTCGGGGACGCCTACTTCGGGCACCCTTGCGCAGCCGACGCCCGGCTCGGGGCGGCCCAGTCCACGCAATTGATGTCCCCGTGGCCGACCTTGAACACCTCCTCGACTGCGAGGTCTTCCACGCGAACTCGCGTCGAACATTATTTCCGCCGCAATGCAGCCACAGGTCATGAAGATTCGAGCCTCGATCCTGCTGCAAACAATCGACCAAGTGCTGCATGGACCCTCCTTGCTGCGGCCACACCAGGGAAATGGACGAATTGGCCAGTAATCCATTTCGACCAATCAACCCTTTTTGTTTTTTCTCCTCGGCCGACCGCGCTTTGGCACCTTCGGGAAATTGTTTTGCGGAGCCGCAGAGAGAGCGCCGTAACAAACCTTCCCACCCCTGTAGTTGGAGAGGGCCTGCAGCAAATCCGGTAGAAGGTGCTCTTTCAATTCGTCCGGGACAGGCTCCGGACCGTCCAGCGACTGCAGTGCCAGTTCGACCAACTCGATCGCGCGATCGTTGTTGCCGTTCTCGTAAAAGTACCGGGCGACCGCGGGATAAGACCGGAACTTAGGGCTGTCGCCTTGCGGGGGATTCAGTGCCAGAATGTGTTCGGACAGCTCCTTGCCCATCGCGAAGCGCTCAGCAGGGGCAAGGCGCGAATGGTCATTGGCGGGATGGAAAAGTTGGTCTAGCGCCGAAACCATCCAGTCCTCGGAGTTTTTGTCGATCGCGTCGCGAACCAATTGGCGCATCACGGGCAAGCCGGTCCACATGTCTTGAATTTTGTGAAGCAACAGATGCGCATGGGCCAGGCGGAAATTGATGTCGTCCGGCATCAAAGCGATGCCCTCTTCGATCGCCCAGAGCGCCGTCTTCCAATCTTCTAACTTCACCGCCGCCCAGAATCTGTCATCGATCGGCTGCTTCAACGCTTGTTCGCGCGCCATGGGCTCGCTTATGGCGATCCGCTCCGTATCGGGGGCTTTAGCTTTATCGCTGATGCGCCAGCTGCCGTTGAGCACTTTCGGCAAAACCTCATCGAGTTGGCTGGGATGACCGATAAAGGCGATGTTGCCGTCTCGGTTGACCACGAACGAAGTCGGTATCCCTGCGGAAAAGCTGGGTTCCATCCAAAGCTTGTTCATTTCACCTCTGTGGTCGAACGCGATCCGATAGCTCAGATGCGAGCACTTTTCGGTCAACCACGCGTCCAACTTGGTGCGAGCCTCAACGGCCGCTGGAGCGTCTTCATTAGCCGCGACGCCGACGACCTCAAGTCGGCTGTCCCTGTATTTTTCCTGGAGCCGCATCAGATCGAGCATCTCCGCCATGCATAGCTCGCACCAAGTTGCCCAAAATTCGACGATATAGACTTTGCCGGGCTGGAAGTTCGCAAGGGGCTCGCCACGCAGCCAGTCCTCCACTTTGATCGAAGGAGCCGGTGACCCCAGCTGCACTACCATGTTGCTCTCCAAAGCTGTTGCCAAAGGCTGGGTGACCTTATGCGCGAGCTTGTTCCCCCTTTGAGACGGGGCACGAGGGTTCAAGGAAGGGAGAGCATCGCTCGTCTTGCGCATCTGCGTGCAGTCAGCCTTCACTCAGTGTTGCTGACTCTCAATTCGCAAAGGCCGTGCCAACGCGCTCAGCGGGCCGTAAGCCCATGAATCGCTAGAAAAAGCCTCCAAATGCCAAGATGGCCGGTTGTATTGAACGGGACGTGTTTTCTGCCGCTGTCAGGTTTTGGACAAGCATCACGCGCTTCGCGTCGGCAGAAAAGCGTGGCCCGGACGACTCAATATGCATTCGGGCCGAGGGACGAGGCCGATGGACATCATGACTGCGTTGGCTACCGCCACGCTCGTCATCATCGTCCGCTTCACGCCACCGGCTTGAGCGTCTTACCGTTCCGGTCCGGAGACGTAGCGATCTCGCCATTTGCGATTGCTAGGGGCCGCTCCATCCGAGCGCGGCCTGTGCCCCCTCGCCCGCCTTGCGATTGAATTCCTGGGCTGGCGACATGGGAGTTTTTCACGACGAAGCCGGTCCAGCTGTAGCTCGCCAATACCGCCATCCTCAGACCAATGATGATGTCGTGGCGAAAAAGGCCAGGATGAGTGCCGGCGCGTGCCGGCCGGTGAACTCTCCGAGTTCCTGCTTTGTGCCGATATTTTCTGTGTTCCCTTTGCTCACGCGCTGCAGGCACCGCTTGGTGCGAATGTGAGGATTGTCGGAATTTGACCAGCCCCAAAGATCGCTCGGGCGCCTCGCGGGTCGGGCCCGGACCGACTGCACCGCTGAAGATGCGGCCGTCCTCACCCCTAAACCCGGCTATCGTGCCAGACGGCGACAACGTGATTGATACGATCGATTTCTGCCGAACCCGGCAAGAGCCCCGACCGTCCCGAATCGAAGTTGAGGGGCGTCGGCCACGGCACGATCATCGCGTTGTTCAACTCCCGGGTGTAGCCAAGAGAGGTCGTGATACCGCCCATACGATGCCGCTACGGATCGGAACTCGGCCTGCCGCGCTGAACGACTCTCTTTGACCTGACGCCGACCTGCGAAGCCGTGATCTTCACTGCATTGAGGACTGCCCATATCTCTGCCCGGTGTTGGTCTCCGCGTTATGGAATCATCTCGGGCGAGCAGAACCCCGAACGCGAGACGTCCGCGATGTTCTCGGCGATGGCGCTTGCAGATTGGCTCCGAGGAGCTTCGCGAAACTGGGCGCGTTTGCGGCAATCTTTCTCCGACTTGGATCAGGATAGGTGATCCAGGGAAGTAGAGCTTCGAACAGCGTCGGTGCTGCTTTGGAATCCGTCAGCGAGCCAAAAACAACGGCAATGACGGCTTCCCAACTATCCATCTCGTCACGCCGCCGAAGAGTCGCTCACGTAGCCTGCGGTTGCCATAAGCGCCCATGACTATCATGTCGGCAGACGTGTCGATTGCGTGCTGCGCGAGCACCGCGGCTGCCGATTTTCCGGCGCTCGCCAGCAGGTCAACCGACACCCGAGCACCGTGCCGAGTGAGATAGGCAGCGATATCGGCTCCCGGCTCGGTACTGTTTCCGGTGCAGGTCGCCTCCGGATCGACTAGTGCGACACGAACTTCCTCAGCACCGGCTAGCAGATCCAGCGCTTCCCGAACCGAACGGGACGCCTCGACTCGCGAATCCCAGCCGACCAGCACGCGCCGTGGAGACAGAGTCGCCTCAGCGCCCTCCGGCACGACAAGGACCGGCCTTCCGGTGTCGAAGAGGCTGCCGTTGATAACAAGGGGACCGACGTTAATGTCGTTGAGAAGTGCGGGGCCGACGATTGTCAGGTCGTTGCAGAGCGCCCGCTGTCGCACCGCGTCACCGATGCTGGCCTGATCGCAGTTGGCAATATCGACATCATAGCACCGCCACGTGGCTCTCAGCAGTTTGTGAATTTCCCTGGATGTCGTTTCCAGTCTGGCCATGTCCTGTGAAAATCTCTCGATTTGGCTGTACCGTTTTTCCAGTGCGGCAATGGCGTGCGCGCGTTGTGTAGGCCACTCGGAGATGCCATCGCTTAGCGGCGGAGGCGACATAATGAGAGGCGGAGGCGACAAAATCAGGACGGACAAATGTGCGCCGACCTCGGCGCACAAGCTTGCAGCTGTCCTGACGTCCCGATCGGAGTGGTCAGCTCCCGCTACACTGAGCAGGCTTTTGAAGGCCATCTGGCTGCTCCCTCTGAGTATGTCGCGCCCGTAGCGCGTTTCGAAGCCGCAAGACCTGCCTTCCAACGAAGATGGAGAGTGGCACACCATCCGTTCGCTATTCAGTCGTCCGGCTTCTCGAGCGAGTAGCCGGCAGACCTGACAGTACGAATGACGCTACCTGGCGAGGCCGCCTTCAGCGCCTTTCTGATCCGGCTGATATGGACGTCGACAGTGCGTTCACCGATATGGATATTGTCCGGCCAGGCCGCGTCGATCAGCTCGTCTCGGCTGAAGACCTTGCCGGGAGCCTCAAGAAATTGCCGCAGCAGGTTGAATTCGAGAGGTCCGAGATGGATGTCGTGGCCATTACCTCGAACCCGGTGAGCATCGAGCTTCATCTCAAGGCTGCCGCAACAGAGCCAGCTGCGGTTTTTTATCCCGTTTGAACCCGGCTGTGGCAGCGCCAGCTTCGTGCGTAGACAGTCAAGCAGCTTGGCCGGCGCGAAGGGCCGCACAAAGCTCTCGTCAATACCTGCCTTCAAGAGATCGAGGTGCTGGTTCTCGGCGCCGGGCGCGATCAACGCAATGACGGGCAGGCGGCCGGTCCGGGGCTCCCCCTTGAGCCGGGCGCAGATTGTAGAGCCTGTCGCGCTAGCTGGCCCGCAGTCCAGCACTACCGCCTGGAGCTCCCGTTCATCGCCCAATGCAAGTGCTTCCTTCACCCCGCCTGCCGGCTCACTCGTAAAGCCGTCCACTCCCAGAATGTGGCTGAGGAACAGATACAACTCAGCATCTTGCGAACAGATCAGGACCAGTGGCTTCATCAGCGCTCCCCCAAGAACCAAATCGGCATCGACCGCCTCGGTTGAGTGGGCTGGCCATGGGATGTCCTCAAGGCCTGACATGATCCCTTGGCTCGAAAATCGGTTCCATCACGCCCGGGCCACCTCGGGATGAGCCTCAATGGCTGCGGTCGCATCGCCGGCCAGTTTGGTACCGGCCGCGGCGAGTTTCCAGAACGTCTCGAAGCCGAACCGGTGGACGTCGCGCAGGGTCTTCGACAGAACGACCAACCGCCCGGCCGTGAGAAGCACGCGCCCGAAGCCCTCATGGCTCATCTCCATCATCGGCGATGCCATCAGGCCGGAGCGCTCCTCGATCGCAAGCCCGACGGCGGTGTAAAACATCTCGAGCCTCCACAGCACGTCCGGATCGGGATCGCCGATGATCGGGATCGCACGGCGCTGTTCTCTGGTGATGATGAAGTCGCCTAGCAGCTCGGCGTCCGATTTGCCTTCCCAAGACCCGTGGGAATCATGAGCCCGGACCAGCCGCACGAGGCATTTGACGAACGGGGTGGCAAGGGCCGCCTCGTCTTCGGCGACAGCAGTGCTAACCACGGCGTCAGACATTCGCCCACTCCTCATTTCAGTCCTCGTCCTCGAAGGACGGTTTCTGTTCGGCGACACCTGCCTGCGCCAGCACCTTGCGCAGCCAAGGGGGAGGACACGTCCTGAGCATCATCTGCGTGCGCAACAGCACCTCTTGGACGGTTTGGGGCTGCGGCACTTTGATCGGATGAATTTTTGCCGAAACAACCTTGGCTGCCGAAGGTCCGCCGATCGCCAGACAAAACAGGAGATGACAGCCCTTCAGCGCCTCCACCTTCGGGGTGATGCGGTCATCGCTCTCAGTTCGGTGCTCCCCGCTCTCATCGGAAACGTCATCGAAGGCCACGGCCTCGACGAGATTCCACTCCTCGCGCGTCACGTCGTAGACAGCAAAGCGCCTGGCCGAACCGAAATGGGCGTTGAGGTTCTTCATGTCCTGCGTGGCGATCGCCACGCGCAATGCGCCGGCTTGGCGTTCCGGCGTCGGTGCGTGAACCTCGTCAGTGACGAGCGAGAGGCGACGAACGGAGCTCATCTGGCATTTCTCGTTTACGGAGTGGATCAAGCGCCCCGGGCGTCGGCGCGTGCCGGTTGGCTTCAAAAATGTTGGCGACCTCGAAGATCAGGTCGCGGGTCCCCTGGTAGAGGATTGTGAGCTTGTGCTGACTGCCGAGCCGGTCGAAGATCGGGAAGCCGACCCGCATGAGCGGAATGCCGAGGCGCTGCGCCGCCTGGCGGCCGTGGGAATGGGTGACGAGAAGATCAGCGCCGGCGCCAAGAGCTTCCAAATCGCCGAGATCGCCGATTTGAACCGACTGCGCCGGTACTTCCTCCAAAATTTTCGACATATCGGTCGTGGTGACCGCCGCCGCGATTTCGGAGCCCATTCCGATGAAGAAGCTCGCGAGTTGGTAGAGTTGGTCTGGTTCAGCAGCGATCGCAATTTTCTTGCCTCCAAAATGGAAATGTCCGTCGAGCAACGCGTCCTGCAACTGCGCCCGGCGACGGCGCACCCGAGCCGGCGCCGCCGCGCCCGAAACCGCGGACAGCAGCGAGACGAACCGGTCGGCGTCCTTCAATCCAGTCAGCGACCGGAACAGCACGTAAGGCACGCCTGTCAACCTCTGGAGCAGCTCGGCCGGGGGGCGCATATGCTCACCGATGACGATGCATTGCTCGGCCGTGCCAAGCTCGCGGATATCCTCGACGCTGGTGCCGCCATAGGTGGTCGTGACCCAGCGGTCGGGCACCGTACCGTCGAGCGAGCCGGAGACGTCCGGCAGAATCACGGGCTTCAGTCCAAAGCTTTCAACCATCTGACGCAAATGCTCGATATCAGCCACAGTGAGGTTCCAGCCAGGCAGGATCACGATCTTCTTCGACTGCCGCGCCTGCTCGCCGGGCCGCGTAATCCTTACGATCATCGCGGTGACAGCCTTGGCCCAGCCCTCTTCGATCGCGCCGTCGAAGTCCGGTGTGTTGGCTAGCACCACCTCCGTACCCGCGAGTTCTTCCGTGCGCTTCAGCCTGATATTGGCGATATCTCCTGCGCAGTCTTCGCCCCGGGTTTCCACCAGCGCCGTCGTGCAGACCCCGATCAGCGTTGGCTTTGTGCGGGCCTTGAGGTTGAGGATCGCCTCTTCCAGATGGTCTGCCCCGCCGAGGATCGTCGCCACCTCGTCCATCGCCGTTGTCTGCAAGGGAATGGCTTCCTTGAAATGCCGCACGAAGAGCACGAGCGCGAAGCTGGTGCAGCCTTGACTGCCGTGGAACAACGGCATCGCGCCGTCGACCCCAAGGAAGGCGAGGGCGGCACCCAACGGCTGCGATGACTTGAGCGGATTGACCGCCGCCGCTTTGGTCTGGGGAAGGATGCGGACCATCGCGTCCTCAACACTCGCCGAGATCGTCGGCCGTCGTGCCGGCGAATTCCTGGACAGCATGCAAGGTCGCGGTCTCGCTTTTCGTGCGCGGCAGTTCCTCCCTCATCTCAGGCCGGCAATCCCATGGTGCCGGCTCCCGCACCTGGCGCCAGATCGGGTTATGAATGGCGAGGTCGATCTGGCGTACGAGTTCCACCATGCCGTCATAGCCGGCATAAGGATGTTGGCGCTCCTGGTTGATATCGAGCCAGGGTGTCTTGGCCTTCAGCGCGATGAACTGCGTGCGCCCGCCCGACAGCATGATATCGGCCTTGTGCTCTGAGAGCATGGCGTAAAGCTCGCGCGGCGCCATCTGCTGGAACATGTGGTTGTCGTCCTTGAGGATCTGCTTGATGCGCTCCTTGTCTTCGAACGTCGACTTCTTGACAGAGGTGCCGACGATCTCGATGCCGATCTCCATCAGCGCATGGACGACCGACCAGGACTTCACACCGCCGGTGTTGAGCAGCACGCGCTTGCCTTCGAGCCTCGGCCGGTAGGCGGCGAGCTTCTTCCAGGCGATCGCCTTCTCCTCTGCAATCAATGCCTCGGTGCGGCCGAGGATCGCCGGATCGGCACCCTTCTTCACGAGCAGCTGAGATATCTTTCGGAGCGCTTCCGAGGTGTCGGTGATACCGTAGAAGGAGCCCTCGAAAAACGGGATGTCCCAGCGCTGCTCCATCTTGCGGGCGAGATTGATGAGCGCGGTCGAGCACACCATCATAGCCGCCCGGGCGCGGTGCGCGCAGGCAATGTCGAAGTAACGCGCGTCACCCGGAATGCAGGCGCGCACCCGGATCCCGAGCCGATCAAGGAGCGGTTTTACCAGCCAGAATTCGCCCGAGAGGTTGAATTCGCCAAGGATGTTGATGTCGTAAGGGCCGGCATCGTCGGGCTCCATCGTGCCGATGACATGATCGAGCAACGCCTCGCCGGCAAGCTTGTTGCCAAGATTCTTGGAGCCGACGAAGCCCGGCGCATTGACCGGCACCACCGGTAGGCCGAACTTTTCCGCCGCGCGCTTGCAGACGGCCTCGATGTCGTCGCCGATCAGCGCCGTAACACAGGTCGGATAGACGAAGATCGCCGGCGGCCCATACGCTTCCTTGATCTCGCGGATCGCTTTGAAAAGTTTCCGCTCGCCCTGCCCCATCACAACATCGAGTTCGGTGAGGTCGGTCGTGAAGCTTGTGCGCCACAGCGTTGGCCCGGACGAAGCCGTACCGCGGTTGTCCCAGGAATTGCCCTCGCAGGCGAGCGGCCCATGGACCAGGTGTGCGACGTCGGTAATCGGCTGCAGCACAATCTTGGCGCCATCGAAGGCACAGCCGCCGGCCGCCGCCCCGGGGGTCAGTGGCTTCGAACAGCCCTTTCTGCGCGCCTTGGCATCCTTGCCGCGGTTCTTTTCGCAGGCAGGCTCGTTGAAGACATCCTGGATTTTGCCTCTGAGCAAGGACATTGCGTCGGTCTCCAAAGTCCCTCGGGAAGACGACCGGCCAAAGCGTACCGTCACGCTTAGCGGGTGAGGTCATACGAATAGTCCGTCACGCCCGTCTCGCTCGTCTCGCGATCGAGCTTGTCGAAGATCTTGTCGAGGATCGTCGTCAGTACGCGCAGCCCGCCTTGGTAGCCCATCAGCGCAAACCGATGGTGATGGTGGCGATCGAAGATCGGAAACGTTAGCCGGATCAGCGGCGTGCCGGTGTCGCGCTCCAGATACTTGCCATATGAGTTGCCGATCAGCAGGTCCACCGGCTCGGTGAAGAGCAGCGAGCGCATCGCCCAGAGGTCCTTGCCCGCCCAGACTTGAGCATCGTTGCCGAAGGGCGATGATGCAAGCAGTTCCTTCAACTCGGCTTCCCATGCCGAGGTGCCGTTGGTGGCGAGGCAATGGGTCGGCTCGCCGCCCGTCTCCATGATGAAGCGGGCGATGGCGTAGACAAAGTCCGGATCGCCGTAGATGGCGTATTTCTTACCGTGCAGCCAGGATTGGCTGTCCGCCATGGCGTCAACAAGTCGGCCGCGCTCCAGGCGGATTGCCTCGGGGATTTGCTTGCCGGAAATCGCGGAGACCTCCACCAGGAAGTCATCGGTTGCCTGGACGCCGAGCGGGTAATGGAACGAGGCCGTCGCCTGCCCGACCTCTTCGCAATACTCCAGAGTTTTTCGGGTGTTGTAACGCTGTAACGAAAGTGTCGCCTCGGCGTTGAGTGCCTTCCTCACGTCTTCGATCTTCGTGCCGCCGTCGTACATGCGGTATTCGCCGTCCGACGGCGTGTCGAACTGATCAGAGGCGTCTTGGATGAAGGTATAGGACACGCCTATCATATCGAGCAGGCGCTTGAGCTCCCGGTTGTTGCCAACACAGAAGCCGTCGAAACCCGGAATGATGTTGATGGTTCCCTCTGCTTCGGTGCGCTCCTCGCCTTTCCAGAAATGCTCCAAAATTCCCTTGACCGTAACGTCATAGCCGTCGACATGGCTGCCGACGAAGGCCGGCGTGTGGGCGAAAGGCACGTCGAAGTCGCGCGGGACCGAGCCTTCGTCCTTGGCGTTCTCGATGAAGCTGTGCAGGTCGTCGCCAATGACCTCCGCCATACAAGTGGTCGAGACGGCAATCATCTTCGGGTCGTAGAGTTGGTACGTGTTGGCGAGCCCGTCGACCATGTTCTTCAGGCCGCCGAACACTGCCGCGTCCTCGGTCATCGAGGAGGAAACTGCCGAAGCAGGCTCCTTGAAATGGCGCGACAGGTGCGAGCGGTAATAGGCCACGCAGCCCTGGCTGCCGTGGACGAAGGACATGGTTCGCTCGAAACCCGCGGCCGCGAATACCGCGCCGAGCGGCTGGCAGGCCTTGGCGGGGTTCACGACAAGCGCTTCGCGAGCGAGGTTCTTTTCGCGGTATTCCCACGTCTTGGTGAATTCGCGTTGGTCGGTAACGACCTCGTCCGGGTGCGGACATTCGAAATTCAGCCTTTTCTCGGCGAGCATCTGCCTGTATTCCGGCTCGCGGAACAGGGGCGCGTGGTCGAGAACTTTTTCAGCCGACTGCGGCATGGATGGTTACCTCTTCTCCATCTGGCCGCGCCATACGGCGGCACAGGGACGTCGAAACGTTTCAGGTCTCCCGCGGACAAAGGGCCACAGGCGTTCAACGGCCTCCCGGCTTCCGGGAGGCCAGGTTTCATTCGGCTGCGATCGCCGCCGACGGCTCGGCTTTTTTCTTCCAGGGAGCGTCGTAGAGGTTCCAGACCGGGTTGTTGATGGCCAGATCCATGTCGCGGGCGAAGATGGCGAAGCCGTCGTAGCCGTGATACGGGCCGGAATAATCCCAGGAATGCATCTGACGGAACGGTATGCCCATCTTCTGGACCGGGTACTTTTCTTTGATGCCGGAGCCAACGAGATCAGGACGGATCCCCTCAATGAACTTCTCCAGCTCGTAACCAGTCACGTCGTCATAGATCAGCGTGCCCTTCTTCACGTAATGGCCGGTACGCTGATAGTCGTCGTTATGGCCAAATTCATAGCCAGTGCCGACGATCACCATGCCCAGATCCTCATATGCCGTGACGACGTGACGGGGGCGCAGCCCGCCGACATAGAGCATCACCGTCCTGCCTTCGAGGCGCGGCCGGTATTTGGCGATGACGGCATCGACCAGCGGCCGGTATTTGGCGATGACCGCCTCGGCCTTGGCCTCGATTTCCGGCCCGAAATGCTTGGCTATCTTGCGCAGAGAGGCTTCGGTCTGGGAGGGGCCGAAGAAATTATACTCCATCCAGTCGATGCCATACTTTTCCTCCATGTGCCGGCAGATGTAGTTCATCGACCTGTAGCAATGGATGAGATTGAGCTTGGCCTTCGGCGCGCGCTCTATTTCGGCCAGCGTAGCGTCGCCCGACCAGTTGCCGACCACGCGCAGGCCCATCTCCTCGAGCAGGATGCGCGAAGCCCAGGCGTCGCCGCCGATATTATAGTCGCCGATCACATTGACATCGTACGGGCCGGCCTCGAACTCGATGTCCTTCTTTTCGAAGACCCAGTCGCGGACCGCATCGTTGGCGATGTGGTGGCCGAGGGATTGCGATACGCCGCGGAAGCCCTCGCAGCGCACCGGCACGATCGTTTTTTCGTGCTCCTTGGCCTTGTTGCGGGACACAGCTTCGGTGTCGTCGCCAATCAGGCCGATCGGGCATTCGGATTGCACAGTCATGCCCTTGTTCAGCGGAAACAGTTCCTCGATCTCGTCGATGATCCGTTCCAGCTTCTTGTCCCCGCCGAAAACAATGTCCTTCTCCTGGAAATCGGAGGTGAACTGCATCGTGACGAACGTGTCGATGCCCGTCGTGCCGACGTAGTAGTTGCGGCGTTGAGACCAGGAATATTGCCCGCAGCCGACCGGGCCGTGCGAGATATGGACCATATCTTTGACTGGACCCCACACCACGCCCTTCGAGCCGGCATAGGCGCAGCCGCGAATCGTCATCACTCCGGGGATGGATTTGATGTTCGATTTGACCTCGCATTCGGAAAGGCCCTCGCTTTCCTCGCCAGCCTCGTCGCCGCTCTTTGCGACGCTGAGGTGCTTTTTGCGGCGCTTCGCCGCCTTGTCAGGATATTGCGACAGCACCTCCTCGATAAGCTTCGCATGGAGGGCGCCGTCATTCTCGTATTCCAGGCTCATGGGACCCCTTTCAAGGTTCAGGGTGACGCCTCACCAACGAGGCGCCGTTCTTTGAAAGGCGCGCCAGGTCAAGGCCGCGCCTCGTGTCGGCAGCGGTCGTTACTGTGCGGCCGCCTTCGCCGCTTCCTTGACCTGAAGCTCGGCAAGCATCTGCTCGTCCGTCTTCATGATGCCGAAGTCGAGCAGCATGTCCTCGAGCTCCTCCATGGTGATCGGGGTTGGGATGGTGCCCTGGCCCGAATTGGCATGGATCTTCTCGGCCAGCGCCCTGTATTCCCCGGCCTGCTTGGAGTCCGGCGCATACTGGATCACAGACATCTTCCTGAGCTCGGCGTGCTGGACGATGTTGTCGCGCGGCACGAAGTGGATGAGCTTGGAATTGAGCCTGGAAGCCAGCGCTTCGGCGAGGTCGAGCTCGCGATCGGTTTGGCGCTCGTTGCAGATCAGGCCGCCGAGCCGCACGCCGCCCGAATGGGCGTATTTCAGGATGCCTTTGGCGATGTTGTTGGCGGCATAGAGCGCCATCATCTCGCCGGACATGACGATATAGATTTCCTGGGCCTTGTTCTCGCGGATCGGCATCGCGAAACCGCCGCACACCACATCCCCGAGCACGTCGTAGGAGACATAGTCGACATCGTCGTAGGCACCGTTCTCCTCGAGGAAGTTGATCGAGGTGATCACGCCGCGGCCGGCGCAGCCGACACCCGGCTCAGGGCCGCCCGACTCCACGCATTTGATGCCTTTGTAGCCGACCTTGAGCACGTCCGCGAGTTCCAGGTCTTCCACCGAACCTTCCTGAGCCGCGAGGTGCAGGACCGTATCCTGCGCCTTCGCGTTCAGGATCAGGCGGGTGGAGTCGGCTTTGGGGTCGCAGCCGACGATAAGGATTCTCTGCCCGAGGTCGACAAGGGCGGCGAGCGTATTTTGGGAGGTGGTGGACTTGCCGATGCCGCCCTTGCCGTAAAAGGCGATCTGACGCAAACCTGACATGTAGCTTTCCTTCCTTCGTTCCATTCATCGCGGCTGCCGCGACATGAATGCCGGTCGGGCAGCTGTCGCCGCCTCGCACCCAAGGATCTCAAGAGTCGTGCCAATTTGGCTGATGGAACCGAAGAATAATTTCATGGTTGCTTTTCAGGGATTTAGCTTGAGGCCAAAGAAAGGATCGTCGGTACAAGCCGTGTAGCGGACCCGACAATGGGGACATAAAGCGTCGGATCTCGATCCTCAGTCAGCGCATTCGTTCGAACCGCATCGTTGTGTTGAGGTGAGCGAACAGCTTCTCGACCCTCTAACGTTAATTGCGGGATGGGCGAGCTCTTCTGTTCCGGCGAGCTGACGTGCTTGGTCTCGCGTATCCTCATCGACACTGCGCGGAGTCTTGCGCGCCACGCTGGCATACCATCGATCCACGGCCATCCATCCGGGGCCGCGGGCGATAATTCCGCCATATCACCAACTCAAGGGAGCTCGGCTCACTTATCGGCGCAGGACTTCAGTATCGGCGTCATCGCCTTCACATGTTCGTCGATCCGCTCGAGCACTTTCGCCGCGACAACGTCGCGCTCAGGCAGATGCCACCAGTGCTCGTTGACGAGTTCGACGGTCTCGACCACTGCCTTCAGGACTGCCGGCTCCGGAAGCCTTGCACGGTTCGCAAATGCTTTCCATCGCTGTGCTGTTAGCGCCTTGAACGAGCGCTCCCCTCCAAGGGACAGCGCCATGGCGTCGGCGGGAATATATGGCACGGTCGACAGGACGTCGTAGATTGGTGCAAGCACCGGCTTGTCGCCGTTGCCGGGATAAATCAAAGACCAGTTCTTGAGGTGCATGTCGCCATTGCCAGTGATGACCGTCAGCGCCAGGCGGCGGACGAATTCGAGAGCCGCCGTAGGGGAGACGGCCACGCCAAGGGCCAAGGCTATGTCGTGATAAGCGGCCCCCTCATATTTGCGCGAGGGATAGACACCGAAGACCTGAGCGAAATCCTCGATGTGAATCCTCTCCCCCTCAGCGCCGCGATCGAAGCGTTTGACGAGAAGGACCTTGCCCTCTGACAGCGTATTGAATTCCTCGGGAATATCCTCGAAATCGGACTTCTCGACAAGTTCGCGTTCAGGCACCTCCATGCCGATCGCTGCAGCCAACGCCAGGTTGGCGAATTCATTTTCGGAAACGCCCGGAAACGCCGTCGAAGGGAACTTGGCGACGTACCGGCCCTGCTCGTCGTCCATCGGCAAGGTAAGGCCACCGCCTTTTCCAGTGTTCTTCATGACCGACAGCTTCATCTGCACGCCGGCAAGTGAGAACCGTGCCTTGGGCTTATCCTTTGAAGCATCCTGCGAAACCGCTATCGCGCCGTCACTGGGCAACGCCCGTACGGCTCCCGGCAGATCGGCGCCCAGCGCCGCTAAAAGATCGAAATCATTGCCTGGCCGCACATTGCCTTCGTGGTGCTTTTCCATCGCCTCGCGCAATTTCTCCTCCGGTAGGAGGTTCGCGAAGAAAGCGGGCAAGGCGCCCGCCAGAGGCTTCGGATCTTTCCGCAATCCTCCCGTCGCTGCCCGGAACGACAGGCTGAAAACCGGAAAGCCGCCCGTCGCGCGGTAGGCCTCATCGAAGTTGAATGCATTGAAATCGCCCGGCGTCCTAACGATTGTGCCGATCTTCATTGCGTTCAAGAGCACGTCCAGCGACGGGATCGTCTTAGGTGCGCGAAAGACTGAAGCCATGATCGTCATCGTCAGGTTGAGAAACAAAGGCGGGGCTATCGTCATCATCATGCGGACGCAATAGAGCCTGGACAGCCGGCACCATGACTTGCGGAACCAGCATCATTTCCAGACCGAGCGCGCGAGCGATATTCATGAGCGTCGTCGCACGCGCCGCTGCGGCTCCCTTTTCGATGTCGCGATAGCGGGGACGGGATATACCCGCCAAATCAGCGACCTGCTCCTGCGTTAGGCCAGCGGCCAGCCTCGCCTGCCTGAAAAGCCCACCGATTTCGCGGAGAATTTCCGACTCAGAGTCGATCATGATACCTATACGATCTTTTCCAATGCGCGATGATACGCAAAGGTATCTCATCCAGCGAGCAAGTCAAAACTTTTATGATCTGTTCGCGTATCATATATGAAGATAATGATATGCAAAGAGATCAATTCTTCATTCGAGGATCTCCCAGGCTTTAGCGCCGCACAAGCGAACGGCGTTCCTCCGAGAACAGCTGCTATGGCCACCGCCACTTCAGCGAATGGCTAGTTTAACCTCAGCGCCGATGCGCCCGACGCTGGCCCTATGAATGCGAAAGAGACGCGACCCCGGCATCAACCGGCGGGCAGATGTGCCGAGGGCAACAAGCGCGCCTGACGCAACGACGCCAGATCAGCCGAGCCGGTGCAGAAGCAGGCGACGGCCAACTGGCGGATGACGATCTCGAAATGCGCGACAACCGCCTCGGTGGATACCGTAGCCGCGCGCAGCACGCCGGCCGCCTGCCCGGCGATGTCCGCGCCCAGGCGGATGGCCTTGGCCACGTCGACGCCGTCGCGGATCCCGCCCGACGCGATCAGCTTCACTGTTGGCAGCGCCCGACGTACCGCCTGACGCTGGCGGGGGTCGGAATCCCCCAATCGGCGAACGCCATCGCCACTGCACGGTCGGCGGCATCGCGGGCGCGCTCGCCCTCCACCGCGGCCCAACTGGTGCCGCCCGCGGCGGCGCGCTCGCTCACCGCCCCGCCCGCCTCGCCTAGCGCACAGGCCACCGAGGCGGACAGGCCCGAGCCCACTTCCTTCGCCACGACCGGCACGCCCACGCTGCGTGCGGCGCGAGCGATCTGCGCCAGGACGCCGCGCCAGTCGCGGTCGCCCTCCGGCTGTACCGCTTCCTGCAGCGGATTGAGATGGACGATGAGTCCATCGGCTTCCAGCGCATCCACCGCCCGGCGCGCCAAGTCCAGGCCGTCAGCCTCGCGCAGTTGCGCGGCGCCGACATTGGCCAGCAAGGGAATGTCTGGGGCCAGGCGGCGCAGCGCGCGCGTCAGCCCCTGGGAGTTGCGGGATTGCAGGCTCACGCGCTGCGAACCGACGCACATTGCGATCCCCAAGGCTTGCGCTGCCTCGCTCAGATGCCGGTTGATGGCCTCGGCGCGTGGCATGCCGCCGGTCATGGAGCTGATCAGCAGCGGCGCGCCCATGGTCTTGCCCAGCAGCGAGGCGCGCAGGTCGATCTGCGTCAGGTCCAACTCGGGCAATGCGCAGTGTTCGAAACGGATGTACTGCCAGCCGGCGGCGGCCTTGGCCAGCGCCGTTCGCCGATCCAGCACGATGTCCAGGTGGTCGTCCTTGCGCCGGCTCAGGTTGGTGTCGCTCATGCTCGCTCCATCCGTCGCGTCGGGCGACGGCGTTGCGTCGGATCGGACCGACGGCAGCGCGCGCACGCCGCCGCCTCCCCCGCGTTCAGGCCGGCGCACGCTGGCCTCCCCCCGCAGCGTCGCTGCGGTAGCGGCTGGTTGAGGTCTGGTAGTACTGCGCGCGGATTGCCACCATGGCCTCGATCAACGGTCCCCACGGCGCGGGAAAGCGTTCTTCCGCCATCACCCGGTGCAGCATGCGCGTATGGCCGGCCAGCTCGTCGTTGAGGAACTCCACCACAGGCATAGCCGGATAGCGCTGCAGCAGCAGGATCGCCGCGTTGTCGGCCTCGCTGGCCGACCTGTCCTTGTCGCGTCCATGTAGATCGTTCTGCAGGCGCCCTATCGCCGAGATGAGCCGCAGGACCTGGCGAAACGCCGGACGCGCGCGCAAGGTCGCCATGTCCAGCCCCCACAGCAACGACAGACAACAGAACACGTTCGTGTAGGCGATCGAATCGATGCCGTTGTGCAGGTACTCGGCGTAGGACCAGCGTTCCGCCCCTGCCGCCTGCGCGTGTCCGGCGCGCAGCGCTGCGCAGTAGCACAGGGTATCGTCGAGAAGCTGAGCATAGTCGCGACGATCGTAGGCGAGCGCGGCCAGCGAAGCGCGCAGCACAGCGCAGCCCCCGAATCCGGGGAGCGCGCACGGCCCGCCCTGCCCCAGCGCCTGCTCCACGGCGGCGAGCTGCTCCGGCCCGATCAGGCCAAGGTCGTTGCAATCGTCGAGCCAGAACAGCAGCGCCAGTTCGCGATAGAACGCCACGATCAGCGTTTCGTCCTGCGGATCGCGGCCGGTGCGGGCGCTGGTGTCGCGCAGGCCCGGGTGGATGCGCTGCAGGATGTACTGGCCGCCCCTGACCGCTTCCACGGCATGCTCGTCGGCGAACCCGGTCAGGGAACGCCCCCACTCCAGCACCTGCTGCAGCGCGCGTTCGGTCTGGATCATGGCGCCGCTCCTGCTCCCTCGGCCAGGACGCGCCGCCCCCAACGAAGCGCCAGCCACAACCCGGCGAGTTCGGCCACGCGCACCACCCGGGTGGGGCAATACAGTTCCTTGCCGATCCACAGCGGCTTCTGCGGCAATGCATGCGCCGCATGGCGGGCGAGCATCCACTTCAGCGCACGCGCCACCGCCTGCGCGATGCGCCGGCGCCGTGTCGGCTCTTCGCTCCCGTCCATCACGTGCAACGCGAACAGCGCATAGGCGGTTTCCTCGAATGTGGACGCGCGACCGGCGCCCCAGCCGCCGTCGCCGCGCTGCGCCTGCAGCAGCGCCGCCAGCGCGCGCTCGTCGCGCCACTGGGGCTTGCCTTGCGCCAGCGCAGCGACCGCATGCGCGGTGGGATACAGCCATGAAACGTGCCATTTCTCGTTGTCCCATAGACCATGCGGGTTGCGATTGGCCTCGACGTAGGCGCTGGTGCCGTCGGCGGGCTTTCCCAACATTCGCAATGCATGCAGGGCATGGATGTTGGTCGATACCGAGGCATTGCGCTCGCCGGGGAAGGTGACGAACAGCTCGCCGATTTCAAAATGGCGCAACGCAACGACCGCCGGGTCACGGCCTGCGACGCGCAGGACGCACAACGCAACGGCGGTGTCGTCCGCATCGGCCGCGAAGTGCACGGCCGGGCCCAGACCGCGCACGCCCAGGCGGGCGTCGAGCTGCGCAACGATCACTTGCACCGCCTCGGCGAGCGCGGGATGCGCGAACAGACCGGCCAGATGCAGGGTGTACAGCGACCAGCATGGCTCGAACACATTGATCGGCCAGACGTTGGGAACGACACCTTCGATGCCGCTGCGCGTCGCCCGCGATGCCGCCTGCAGATACGCGTCGGCGCGCCCGACCTGCGGCGTGCTCCCCTGTGTCACGGCGTGCGCACGCCACGCGGCGGTGGCCGCCGGACTGATGCCGATGCTGCCGTCGTCATCCGGGCATGCGGTGGTCGGCGACGTCCCCCCGGCGTCCCACGAGTGCAGCAACGGATGGCCGCTCGGCAACGTCGCCACCGCCCCCAGCTTGACCAGGCACGCTTGCCGCAACGGCAACAGCGCCGGGTGGCGCGGAAACGCCACGTCGCCCAGCAAGGATGCGGCCTCGCCGGATAGCTGCGGCAGGATCAGCTCCGCGGCGATCGGCGCGTCTTCCGGCACCGCATGCGCGTAGGGATCGGGCTGGCGCTCGATGAACCGGGTTGCAGCCTGGACTGCGTCGGCAGCGCCGGGAACAGGATCGGCACGCCGCAATGCCAGCAACGCCGCCCACGTGGGCGCATGGCGGAACAGCGGGAAGTCCGCACTTCCCCATCCGCCATCGGCCTGTTGCTGCGCGATGAGCCACGCGTATGCGTCCTGCCGACCGGTGACGTTGCCGTGGAACTGCAGAGCTCGCGCCGTGTCGTAGACGGACGGACCGACGCTGCCGCCGTCGCTCATCTCGCTCAGCAGGTGGCGCAATTCGGAAAGGATCTGTTCGGACAGCGCTTTCACGCGGGATGTTCCTTCTGCAGACGGTTGACGAGGACCAGGATCGGGCAATCGCTGCGATCGGCGCCGCGGACTCGGACAAAGAGCAGCATGCACCCCCCGCCGGCCGGTCGCAGCAGCACAGGGGCGAGTCCATGCGGACAGGCGCGCTCATGCGTATGGCGCGGACAGATACACGTTGGCCCGCTGCAGCATCTGCGCCAACCGTTCCGCACGCGGCCCCAGCGGGACGATGGCCTCCCCGGCGTCGCGCAACAAATCCAGCGCGAACTGGCGCGCTGCCTGCAGCCCCATGATCGACGCGCAGGTCGGCTTCTGCGCCGCCGCGTCCTTACCGGGGGTCTTGCCCAGCGTTGCGGTATCCGCTGTCGCGTCGAGAATGTCGTCGATCACCTGCAACGCCAGGCCGAAACAGGCGGTGTACCGATCGAGCGCACAGTACAGCGCAGCGTGCGCGGCATCCTCCGCGATGGAGCATAGCGCGCCCATGCGAACGGACGCGCGCACTAGCGCTCCGCTCTTCATCCGGTGCATCGCCACGATCCTGTCCAGCTCGGCGTGCTTTCCGACCAGCGACAGATCCATGGCCTGCCCGCCTGCGGCACCCTCGGCGGACACGGCCTGCGCCAGTTCGCGCACGAGCGCGATACGGTTGTCGCCCGGCGCATCCAGGCTCGCCAGGGTCAGGAAGGCGTGCGCCTGCAGCGCATCGCCGACCAGGATCGCAGTGGCTTCGCCGAACTTGACGTGCACGGTCGGAAGGCCGCGGCGAAGCACGTCGTCGTCCATCGCGGGCAGGTCGTCGTGGACCAGGGTACAGGCGTGCATCATCTCGATGGCGGCGCCGACGTCGTCGAGCATGTGCGCCGGCGTGTCGGCCAGTGCGCCGGCAGCCAGACAGAGCAAGGCGCGGGTGCGCTTCCCGCCATGCAAGGTGGCGTAGCGCATCGCCGCCATCAGCTCTGTCTCACCGTCGTCTTCGGCGCAGAGAAGACGCGCCAGCGCCTGTTCGACCCGCTTTGCGCCGTCCTGCATCCAGATCTCCGGCAGCAGCCTGCCGGATGCGGCGCGCGCCTGCGCGCCCAATCCGCCGAGCGCGGGAACGCCAGTTCGGTCGTCGTGTAGCGTGGAACCGGTCTGCATGTTTTCATGTCCTTGTACCTGACACAAGATGGCCACGGCGAGCGCCAAGCCGCCGCGGTGTTGCCGGCGTCGCACCGAGCGCGTGCGCTGAGTGCAGCAATGCCGCGCCTCGCCGGCGCCGCTGCCTCGCCACACGGGACATGCGATGCCAGCTCATGAGAAGCCTATGCGGATCGCCATGGACGGATGTGCTGTCGGGTAATAGCGCCGGCCTTTTTCGACGCCGCTCAGCAACCGCGGCCGCACCCCGGCCTTGTGCATGGTCAGCGCCAAGGCGATGCAGAACTGCACCATTTCCAGCCATACCAGATGGTAGCCGATGCACACGTGTGGGCCAGTACCGAACTGTAGCATGTCAACCGGCCGGATCGGCTCCGTGCGTTGCAGCCACCGCGCTAGGCGGAACTGATCAGGCGCCTCGTGCAGCAGCGCCGAGGTCGAGAAATGCAGCAGCGGGATGCATAGATGGGTGCCCGCGGGAATGCGCCGTTGGCCGAGTTGCAATTCCTGCAGCGCGCGACGCGGCAGGAGCGTGGTCGCCGGATGCAGGCGCAGTGTCTCGCGGAACAGCGCCTCGGCGACCGGACACTGCGCCAGGTCCGCGTGCCGGGTCGGCACCGCGCCCACGCGTTGCGCCTCCTCAACCAGGGCGTCCCACAGCACAGGCTGCCGCGCCAGCTCGATCACAATCCAGGCCATCGTCGAGGCAGTGGTGTCGTGACCGGCAAGCAGCAGCAAGCGGATATTGGCGACCAAGACGTCATCGGAGAGCGCATCGTCGCTGCGATCGAAGGCGCTCACCATGTCGTTGATCAACCCAGTGCGCGCGGCATGCGCGCGCGCATCCCGGACGAACCGGCGCAACTGCGCGTCGATCCAGTCGCGGGCGGCGCGGCCGCGCCGCAAGGGCAGTCCGGGCAGGTCGACCGGTGGCGCGACGATCAATTGCAGCAATTGCCGGTACTTGCGATGCCATCCCGGCAGGTCCTGCGCGGGGATTCCCATGAGGCTGAAGATGAGCTTCAGCATCAGGTCGCCGGTTTCGCGCAGGATGGTTACCTCGCCGCGGGCGCGCCATGCCTGCACCCGCGCCCGGATGACGGGCGCGAACAGGTCGCCGATGCCGGCCTGGGTCAGCCCCTTGGGCAAGAACGCTGCCTTGATGGCATCGCGCGCCTGCCGGTGCGCGCCGCCATCCAGGGCAACCAACGTTCCGCCAAGCAATTCGGGCGCGATCTCTTCGATCAGCGCCGAGGACACGTCCTTGTGCTTGAGCAGTGCGAACGCGTCCGGATCCAGGCAGGTCATCAGATGTCCGGCAGGGCCGAAATCCAGCCAGAAGTGGCTGCCCAGCGTCCGTTCTGCGCGCTGCAGCAGGCGCGGCAGGTCGCAGACAATGGCGGGAAGATGCCCGACCAGGGGGAAAGCGCCAGGCATGACCGGGATGTCGCATCGCAGCCGGTGCCGAAGGTTGAGTGGGTTGAGCAGCATGTCCATCAGCAGCGCGCCGCCGCCGCCGATTCGGTGTCGCCGGCGGGGCGCGCGGCGCAGCTGTTGCCACCGTCGGCGTATGTCGGCACATGCGCCAGCATGCCGCCATCGATGCACACGACCTGGCCGGTGATGAACGCAGCCTCGTCGGAGAGCAGGAACGCCACGAGCGCGGCCACGTCCTCGGGGCGGCCGACGCGCTGCAGGAGCTGGTGCCGGCGCAGATGCCGTTGCATGCACTCGTCCAGCTTGGCGAGGAGACGCTCGGTCATGACGAGACCCGGCGCAACGGCGTTGCAGCGGATCTGCGCATGACCGTATTGGGTGGCGAGGGAAGCCGAGAGCATGTTCATCGCCGCCTTCGACGCGGCGTAGGACGTCTGCGCCGTGTCACCGCTGAGCCCTTGGCACGACGACATGTTGACGATCGCGCCACCGCCGCGGGCGATCATCCGTGGGATGGCTTGCCGGCAGCAGAGCAGCGTGCCGCGCAGATTGGTCGCCATGGTCTGATCCCAGACCGCCAGGTCCAGGTCGAGGATCGCGCGGTCGCGCGGGGTCAGATGCATGGCGCTCGCATTGTTCACCAGCAGGTCGACCCCCCCGAAGTGCCGCTCCGCCGTCTCGAACAGCGCTGCCACCGCCTGCTCATCGGCGATATCCATGGCTATGGGCAGCGCGTGGCCTGCTTCGGCCGCGATCTGCGCAGTGCAGGCGATGGCCGCCGAGCCATCAATGTCGGCCACCACCACTCTGCCGCCCCCGCGCGCGATGGCGAGAGCGCATGCCTTGCCGATGCCGGCGCCGGCGCCGGTCACCACGGCCACCTTGCCTTCAAACCGTCCCATCGTGTCTCCTGAATTGCATTGGTCTTTCGCGGCATGCCGCTCGGCCTCCGCCGGAGAAGGCGCAGGGTCGGCGCTGGCGCGCTCGTCATGGCCAGCGTCGCTTTCGATGACCCGAATGGCGGCGACCGGGCACTGGTTGGCCGCAAGCCGCACGGCGGCGTGCAGCGCCTGCGGGACCGTCGCCACGCACACTTCGGCCACGCCGTCCGGTTCGCGCTGGCGAAAGGTGCCCGGCAGCGTCAGCACGCACTGCCCGGTAGTTCCGCACAGATCCTGATCGACCAGGACGCGCATCTCAGCCCTCCTGCCCATGCAGCCGCACCGGCAGCGCGCGGAACGTCCTAAGGAACGCGGAGGGCTCCCGGGTCGGCTGCTCGGCCAATGCCAGCGTGGGGAAGCGCGCCTGGATCCGCGGCAGGCTCTCGGCCAACTGCACCCGGGCCAGTTGCGCACCAAGGCAGAAGTGGATGCCGTGGCCGAAGGTCAGCATGATCTTCCCGTCGATCGACATGCCAGGACTGGTGCCGTAGAACCGCACGGGATCGAAGCGGTCGGGATCGGCGAAGGCGTCCGGGTCGCGATTGCCGGCCGCGATCAGCACGCGCACGTCCGCGTTCTTCGGGATCACCACGCCGCCCAGTTCGATGTCGCGCTGGGCGATACGCGGAATGGAGCTGAACATGGCGGGCGCGTCGTAGCGCAGGGCTTCTTCGACGAATGCCTTCACCCCCACGGCATCTCCCCTCAGCCAGTGCCGCTGTTCGGGATGCGCCAGCATCGCCAGGACCGCATGGCCGATGGCCGCGGCAGTGGTGGCGAAGCCGCCCAGCAGCATGCCCCAGAGCATGCTGATCAATTCCGCATCCGACAGCATCTCGGCATCGTCGTCGTGTGCGCCGACCAGCATTGACACGATGTCGTGGCGGGAATCGGTGCGCTTGCGCTGTATGAGGTCGCCGAAGTAGGCCTGCACCCTGGCGCTGGCCGCGTCCCCCGCAGCGAGCTGGGGATCGCTGGCGTGCGGGCTCAGGCTTTCCAGAATGGCGCTGATGCCGGTGACGAGCCCGAGAATGTCGTCCCGGGGCATGCCGAACAGTTCGCCGAAAACCAGCATGGGCAAGGCCAGCGCGAATTCCCGATGCAGGTCCACCGCCTCCCCGCGCTCCAGCGAGGGCGCCATGCCGTCCAGGCGCGCTGCGACGATGCGAGCGATGGTCGGCCTCAGGTTGTCGATCTGGCCCATGGTGAAATCGCGCGAGATCAGCCGGCGCAGACGCGTATGCGTCGGTGGTTCCTTCATCGCTAGCGTGGACGCCAGCAGATTGAGTGACAGGCTGGTCGCCGCACGCGGGAAATAGCGCGCCAGTTCGCCCGGCGCCGGTCCCCGAAAAGCATCGCCCGTGGCCTTGAGCGCCCAGTAGATGTCGGCGTGGCGGCTCAACAGAAAGAGGCCCGACGCCGCGCGATGCACCGGATCGTGCTCGCGCAACCACCGCATGAACGGATACGGGTCGTGGATGCACGCTGGCGACGCCAGTTCGGCGAAGGCGTCCCGGCATGCTGCCGTGGTTTCTTGCACGTCCATCTTGGTTACCTGTTGGCTGGCTGATCTGACCGGCGCGCGCCAGGCGCGCCGGCAAATTGCGGAGAAGATCGCGATTCCCGGCGGCGTCCGCGCATCACCAGAGCACCGGGAACTCCTCGAACCCGCCAGTGATGATCTCCTTGCGCAACTTCAGCTCTTCGGGCGCCACGGCCAGGCGCAGCGCGGGAAAGCGCTGGAAGATCGAACCGAACACCACCTTGAGTTCCAGCCTGGCCAGCGCCGCGCCGATGCAGTAGTGCGGCCCATGGGAGAACGTTAGGTGCGGGTTTTCGTCGCGTCCGATGTCGAAGATTTCCGGGTCGTTGAAATGGCGCGCATCGAACGACGTCGCCGGCAGGCCGACAAGCACCTTGCTCTCCGCAGGAATATCCACGCCCGCGATGGTCACGTCGGTCCTCGGATAGCGCATGATGCCGTCCCAGCCCGCGCCCGGCGGGTACATGCGCAGGATTTCCTCCACCGCCTTGTCCACCAGGGATGGATCGCCGACCAGGCGTTCGCGCTGTTGCGGATGGCGGAACATGGCCAGCAGGCCGAATTCGATCTGCGCGACGGTGCTCTCGTGCCCCGCCACCAGCATGCCCGTCGCCAGGCCGATCGCCTCTTCCTCGGTCGCCTTGCCCTGGTCGACCGCCGCGAGCAGATCCGTCAGCAGGTTGTCGCCAGGATCCTGGCGCTTGTCCCGCATCTTGCCGCGAATGTAGGCGCGCAGTTCTTCCCAGGCCAAGCGCGACGCGCTGCGCGGACCGCTTTCATGCTGGTGCGTCATCACCTCGTCGGACAGCCCGGCGAAAAAGGCGTGATCCTCGTAGAGCACGCCCATCAGCGCGCTGATGACCATGGCCGGAAGTGGAAAGGAGAGGTGGCGCCGCAGGTCGGCGGGCTGGGGCTGGGCCGCCAGTGTCTCGAACAACTGCGCGGCGATCACCTCGACCTGCTGCGCGAGCAGCTTCACCCTGCGGTTGCTGAAGGCTGGCGCCACGATCGTGCGTAACCGGGCATGCTCGCCCCCCTCGTGCGAGACCAACCACCCCGGCGATCCGAGAATCACCGAATCCGGGGTGAATGTCGCCGGCGGCATTCCCGAGGGCCGGAACGCCGCGTCGGACAGCACCGCCTTGGCTTCATCATAGCCTGTCACCCACCAGCCTTCGTGCCCGGACGGGAAGCGCACGCGGTGGATCGGACCGTTGGCGCGTTGCGCCAACATCTCGGGCGAGGGCTCGATGTGATCGACGCGCCACATCGGCAGCGTCGGCAAGGGCTGTTCGGACATGGTGGCACTTGATCTCTAAGCGATGGAAGGGCGGAAGGTGACCGGCAGGCGCTGCGGGCAGCGAATGGCTTAGGAAGGCATGTAGACGACGTGCTCCGCAGCGTAGCCCGATTCGATTACAAGGTCGGCCAACGTGTAACTGCCTAGGCATACCGCGCGGCGAGATGCAGAACGTTATCCTGCGCCTTCGAGTTCGGGATTAGGCGAGTGTGGCGGGCCTTTGAGTCGCAGCCGGCCATCAAGATTTCCTGCTCAAGGGTCGACAAGGGCGGCGAGCCTGTTTGGTAGGGGGCGGTTTCGCCGAGGCCCCCTTCCCATAGAATGCTATCTGATGCGGATTTGACATTTTGCTTTTCTTTCTTCGTTCCATCGATCGCGGTGCCATCCACGAAATGAAGGTCGGTCGGCGGCTCCCGGCCCGCAACGAAGGAGCTTCAAAACTCGTGCCAATTTGGCCGGCCCAGCAGAAGAAAAAAATTGTGGTTGCTTTTCACTGGGTTAGCCTGAGGCCAGACAAGAGCTCGGCGAAATAGGCCGGCGTCGCGGACCAACAAAGGCGACAGAACAGTGTCGGATAGTACGCGCTGGGCGACCTTTCGGTCGGGCTTGCGACATTCTGGTCCAGTTTCGAACATAAGGGGCGGCAAACAGACACGATTGGGGAATTCGATCCTCACGGAGTCAGGGCGCTTGCTCGAGAGCGCGCGGTCATGGTTGCTGCGACAGGCGCATGTTCGCGAAAGCCGAGCCTGCGCACGCAAGAACACGTTTGCGGCAAACGCTATGAAATCGCTGCAGTGCCCGCCGGTGTGAGGTAGGGCATCGGCTCGGCTTTCGGTTCGTCTTTGTCCAGCCGGTGCGGAAGCAGCCGCATATCCGCACTGACCTTGCCCCTCTGATCTAATCCGGTTTGAAGTTCGTTCTGGCCCATCGAGAGGACCAGGACATGAAACGTAGCCGCTTCTCTGAAGAGCAGATCATCGGAATTTTGAAGGAACACGAGGCCGGGGTATCGGTTGCCGATCTGTGCCGCAAGCACGGGGTCAGCGACGCCTCGATCTACAATTGGAAGGCCCGCTTCGGCGGGATGGATATCTCCGAGGCTCGGCGACTGAAGGCGCTGGAGGACGAGAACACGCGCCTGAAGCGGCTTCTGGCCGACGCCATGCTCGACAATGCCGCGTTGAAGGATCTTGTGGGAAAGAAATGGTGACGCCCGCGGCCAAGCGGAAAGCTGTCGCTCGCCTGAAGGAAGGCTTCGGGATGAGCGAACGGCGGGCGTGTAAAGCCATCGGCTGTTGCCGCATGACGGTTCGCTACGAGACCAGCAGGCCGGACGACCGCGAGGTTCGCGAGCGGATGAAGGCGATCGCGCAGGAGCGTCGCCGGTTCGGCTACCGGCGTCTTCTCGTGATGCTGAGGCGGGAGGGCCTGGTCGTGAACCACAAGAAGCTGTTCCGGCTCTATCGGGAGGAGAAGCTCGCCGTTCGCCGCCGTGGCGGCCGCAAACGGGCGATCGGGACCAGGGCGCCGATGCTGGTGCCGCTGAGGCCCGACGAGCGCTGGTCGCTCGACTTCGTATCGGACCAGCTCACCGACGGGCGCCGCTTCCGCATCATGGCCGTCGTCGACGACTGCACGAGAGAGTGCCTGGCACTCATCGTTGATACGTCTCTCTCGGGCATGCGGGTTGCCCGCGAATTGGACCGGCTCATCACCGAGCGCGGCCGGCCGAGGATGATCGTCAGCGACAATGGCAGCGAGTTCACCTCGAACGCCATCCTCGCCTGGGCGGATCAGAACCGCGTCGAATGGCATTACATTGCGCCCGGCAAGCCGATGCAGAATGGCTTCATCGAGAGCTTCAACGGCCGACTGCGCGATGAACTGCTCAACGAGACGCTGTTTACCTCGCTGGCTCAGGCGCGCGTCGCCATCGCCCTGTGGCGCGCCGACTACAACACCGCGCGGCCGCACTCCCAAATCGCCTGGCAGACACCGGCCGAGTTCGCCAGCACCTTCAATCCGCGACGGTCGCTCGCGCTGCGCTATGCCAAAGGCTCCGCGCCAGCGCCCGTCGCTTCACCCGCCCAGCAGGGCACAACCCACGCCGGAAACGAACTCAAAACTGGATAGAAACTGGGGGCAACGTCAACGGTGATATCCAGATCCAGCCGAAATCCGACATGCACGGACGCTTCGCCTCGGCCGGAGGCCACACGAATTATGGCTTTAGCGGCTATTTCAAAGGATTTGTCTATCTCGCGGGGAAGAGAAAGGCGCTAGTCGACTGGTGGACCCTGTTCCCCGGCAAGGAACACCACTACGCAGCGCAGCAGGATAGGGGGAAAGCGGAAGCTGCCATTCGCGAGATCATAGAGACGCGGGCAGGGAACGAAGTCGCTAAGGTGAAGGGCGGCTACGCGTTTGATGCCGAGCAGGGTGATGGGTCATATCTTCGCCTAGCGGCGCTCATCGGACAGAATCCGAGAAACATCGGTCTGATCCTCAGAAACGGAAAGGAGGATGGGCTTATCGACAGCGGATTGATCTCGAAGGCCGGGATTGTCGTGCAAACCCGCGGCGTTCGGCCCGAAGATGATAACGCGGCATAATAATTCAAACTAAAATGTGGTGGATGGTCCTTCCTCCGCTATAGTCGCTGCGCTTAGGGCAGGTGCGAATCGCGATCAGGGGCGACTAGGGGTTTGGTATTCGATCCACAACGGGGCTATGCGGGTGCCTCTCCAGGTCAGAATCTAGGGAGCTTGCTTGATCGCCTAACCGCGCGCGATCTTCAGATTATTGTCGGCCCACGCGTGCTTCCACTCCTTCCATTGGCGTCTAAAGGCGATCGGTCCTCCCTCATAGCTGCGGCCGAGCGAGCTTTGCAGGACCGCGCGCAGCAATCTATCGCAGATACTGAGACGAGGAAGACCCTGCTACGCAATCTCGACCCTGGCAAACTAGAAGAATTGAAGACGCGATTAAGCCAAGGTGGGGTCGACGTCGCCGCGGACGAACACGATATCAGGGATCTCGCAACTCCTCGGCCCTGGGCTATTGCTAGCGGATTTCTCGGTCTGCAGGGCGAGGATGCAGCCGTTGGAACGACGGCGCTGCACCGCCAACAGGTTCAGCCGTCCTTCTCGCTCTTTGCGCATCAGCGGTCAGTGGTCCGACGCGCCTATGTGCGGGTGAGTGGCGGATATGGCCGCACCCTCATTCACATGCCGACAGGCTCGGGTAAGACGCGAACTGCGATGCACCTGGTTTCCCGAGCACTGAATGAATTTGAGCCGGGCATCGTTGTCTGGCTCGCCACCAGCCGTGAACTTTTGGAGCAAGCCGCCGAAACATTTGAGGCGGCTTGGTCGTCAATGGGCAACCGTGATCTGGAGCTCCGTCGTTTCTGGGGCGCTCGCACGCCAGCGCCAGACGATATGGCCGATGGTATTCTCATCGCTGGGCTCGCCAAATTACATTCTTGGCGCGAGCGCGACGGCTTGGCTTTCCTGAAGCTGGCGGCCAAGGTCCGCCTGGTCATCATGGATGAGGCCCATCAGGCCGTGGCGCCGACCTACCGGGACGTCGTCGAAGGTTTATGTGGCGCTGGAGGTGAAGGCGCCTTGCTCGGCTTGACCGCCACGCCAGGTCGGTCCTGGAATGACATGGGTGCCGACGAGGCGCTGTCGGATTTCTTCGGTGGTTCGAAGGTCGTGCTGGAGATCGGCGACGATCCAAATCCCGTCAAATACCTACTGGATAACGGCTATTTGGCTCGGCCTGCCTTTCAACAGATCGAGTACTCACCCGTCATTCGTCCGTCTCCGGCTGAGCTGAAGAAGTTGGCGAGGTTTGATGATTATGCCGATGAGACTTTGGACAAGCTCGCTGCAGACACGGCCCGGAACCTTGCGATCCTTGATGCGGCCAAAGGACTGATCGATCGCGGACATATGCGGATCATCTTGTTTGCGGTCAGTGTCGAACACGCTCAGGACATGGCTAGCGGTCTGGCGGCGCATGGTGTCATGTCCGCCGTTGTGTCAGGCGAAACTCCTAACGCCAAGCGGACTTCGATCCTGAAGACCTTTAAGGGTGCAACCTTCCGGCCACAGATACTTTGCAATTTTGGCGTCCTCACCACTGGCTTCGATGCTCCGCGCACAAGCGCGGCCATCATCGCGCGGCCGACTAAATCGCTTGTGCTCTATAGCCAAATGGTCGGCCGGGCCACCCGCGGCCCCAAGGCTGGCGGCAACGATACCTGCGAAATCCTCACTGTCCACGATCCCGCCTATCCTGGGTTCGGAGACATTGCCGAGGCATTCTTTAACTGGGAGGACGTCTGGCATGGCGACTGACGAGACGACGATTGAAGACGCGTCCTTCATACCCGCCGATCTCGCGATCCAAGCGATGCGCGACAGCGGCTACAAAAACACCGCCTATGCTCTAGCGGAACTGATCGACAACTCTGTGCAGGCCGAAGCCAAGAGCATTGAGATCATCTGCATCGAAGAGCTGGTGCAACTAGCCGACCGCAAGCGCAAACGCTTGACCAAGATCGCGGTGCTCGACGACGGGCTGGGCATGAATGCGTCAGTGCTTCGGAAAGCACTGCAATTCGGCAACGGGACCCGCCTGAACGACCGCTCGGGCATCGGTCGCTTCGGCATGGGCCTTCCAAATGCTTCCATTTCACAGGCTGGACGGCTCGATGTTTGGAGCTGGGAGAACGGGCCCGATAATGCCCTACACAGCTTCCTCGATGTTCAGGAGATTCGAGACCGGCTGCGCAGGGATGTGCCCATCCCGCAACCGTCTGCGGTTCCGGCTGAATGGCGTGATAGAGCGTTGAGCTTAGGACATAGCGGCACATTGGTCGTCTGGACCAAGCTTAGTCCGGACAGGCTCACCTGGAAGGGCGCCAAGGCCACATTGAAGAACACCGGCTGGCTACTCGGACGCATCCACCGCCGGTTTGTCGGTGACCAAAGTCTCAGTATCCGGCTAGCGGGCGGCGAGGACGGCTATCTGGAGTCCGATGCGGTCACGATCAACGATCCAATGTACCTGATCGCGGCGCCGACCATGCTGCCGCCGTTCAACAAAGAACCCATGTTCAAGGACGTATTTAGCGTTCCGGTGACGGTGGAGGTCAATGAGAAGACCTATCAGGTCCAGACTCGCTACTCGGTCGCCAAGGACATTACGCTTGATCTCGCGGGCTCGGTGAACCGCGGCGACACCGCCTACGGGAAGGATGCGGCTAACAATATTGGCGTCTCGGTAATGCGCGAGGGCCGGGAGCTAATGCTCGACCGATCCTGGACGATTCAGTACGACCCGCGTGATCGCTGGTGGGGATGCGAGGTCGAATTTCCCGCGGCCCTCGACGAAATCTTCGGCGTCACCAACAATAAGCAGGCGGCAACAGTCTTCAACGAGCTTTCCGGCCTCGATTGGAAGGATCTCGCTGATCCTGGTGAAACCATGCCGGAGGTCGTTGCACGCCTCAAGGATGAGGGCGATCCAAAGGGGGTGCTCCTTCACCTCAGCGAAACTATCAAGCATAACCTCGCCCAGCTTCGAAGCACGATTAAGATCCAGGCCAAAGGCACCCGAAAGGGCGGCAAACGACACACCGACGGCGACCCAACCGAAGAGGCCAACAAGCGCTGGAAGCAGCGGGACGAGACCAACCCGATTCCCGATGGGGATACCAAACCGTCGACCGATGATCTGAATGAGCTTTCGGGAGATCTGACCGAGCACGGGCGCAATGCCGAAGACACGTCGGAAATCGTCGCCCGTGTCGTATCCGGCGACCTGAAGGTCGTCTTCATCGACAAAGCCCTTGGGGGGTCGTCCGAGCTCTTCACCGTCGTCGCTCGTGGGCCACTCACCGAGGTAGTCTTCAACCGCCGACATCCCGCCTTCGATATGATCTTCGATACGGTCTCTGCCGATGACGACCTTGACGCGCTGTCCAGCACCGAACTGCAGGATCGCCTGCTGAAGGCCGGCCAAGCCGTCCAGCTTCTCTTCGCCGCTTGGGCGCGCATGGAGCGCGAAGATCCGCCAAACCAGGCGCGCTATGAAAGGGTCCGCGAGAGCTGGGGCAAACTTGCGCGCGACTTCCTTGATCCTGTCGACATTTCCGGCCTTGACTGATGCGTCGAGATGGCGATCTACTCGTCGCGCATTTGGCGCGAGCAAAAAGGAGCGTCTTACTCTGTGCGCCCTTCATCAAGCTCGGCGTGGTGAAACGCTTGTTGGACGCCATTGATCCCGATGTCGCAGTGGAAATCGTCACCCGGTGGCATGCTGAGGAGATCGCGGCCGGCGTTAGCGACTTGGCCGTCTTCGACATCGCCGCCAGCCGATCCGGCGTGACGCTGCGGCTTCTCGATAACCTGCACGCCAAACTTTATGCCTCCGACGATCTGCTGCTTGCGGGGTCTGCAAACCTGACTGCGACGGCACTTGGCTGGTGCAACGATCCCAACCTTGAATTGCTCATGCCGGTACCGTCAAACGACGAGGCGGTCCTACGGTGTCGGGCGGGACTATCCGGAGCGCGCTTGGCAACAGCCGAGGAACGCGCAGCCATTCAAGCCGTCGTAGATGTTTTGCAACGACCTCCTCTTCCTGACGCGAAGACAGTTGACGACGCGCTGGCCCGACCGTGGCTCCCGAAGCTAGCGGCTCCCGAACGATTGTTCACCGCCTATATGCCTTCCGGCCGAGAAAGGTTGACGTCGTCGGCTATCGAAGCCGCCGACCATGACCTTCAAGCGCTGGCCATCGAGCCCCAGCTGAACGAACCGACATTCCGGACGCAGGTTGCTGATCGGTTTTCCACCATGCCTGCCGTTAGCGCCATTTTGAAAGCGGCTCAGAGCGACTTGTCGGATGCGGCCGCTGCTGATTTGATCCAAACGCTTGTTGGAACTTCCGACATGAGTGCAGTGGCGCGTTGGCAAATCGTTCGCGAATGGCTGACGTACTTCTTACGCGACAAATACGAGATCGCGCCACAGTCCTTCGTCACGCGCCTGCGGCCGGGTGCCGGTCGCGAATAGACGTTCCTATCAGCGGCTCAGCATTCCGGCTGGTCCACCGGATCATGGCTACCTATTTGTGGCATACCACGCAGCCTGCCGAGGATTCGTCGATGCCATAGTAGTCATCAACGGTCAGGGTCTTGTCACCTGCCAGCGGATTAACGCGACGCCGCGCTAGGAGGCGCGCGCGCCGCTGCTCGAACTCGACTTCGACCGCTTCGATGCGATCAGGCTGTTCAAGGTCGATAAGACTCTCGCCCTGACTCCAGGTGAATGGTGAACCGTGCTCAAGCGCCGTTTTTTCGTAGCGCTTGGCATCCTCGTAAGCGTCGGGATGCTCACGTTTCAGCCGCACCCACTCGATCTTCTGCTGAAAGAAGCAAAAGGTGCAACCCGACCGTGTCCGCCACTGATAATATTCCGGCTCGCCGACGCCGGCACTCTCCAGCATGTCGGTCACGCCGGCCCGATCGATACCGGCTTCGCGCAAGGGAAAATGCACCACCATGTTGCCGTTCGTCGCCTGGTAGCCCTCACGGTTCGGTTCGTCGGCGCGGATCGCGACATAGGAATGGACGATAACGCCAGCTTCGAGATCATCCTTGAGCCAGTGCTCTAAAGGCCGCAGCTTCAGCTGACGGGTACACCAGCGCGTGCGCGGCGACGGAAGGAAATGCTTGTATTCCTTCAGCCAAAAATCGAAATCCCTATCCGGATTAAGCCGCGTAATCGGCCGTCCCAGAAAACCTTCAAGACGGTCCAGAAAAGAGTAGACCTCGGCCAGTTCCTTGCCGGTGTCGGTGAAGAAATACTCCAAATCCAGATCGGGCCGGGTCTGCCGCATATGGACCGCCAAGGCGGCGCTATCTCGTCCACCCGAAATGCCGAGAATATGACGCTCGCGAATATCGGTCATGCAGCCTCCGTTGCTTCCTCGACAGATAACCGCTCGACGATCCGCGCTAGCGCCGCCAACTCGATAGTCGACCGCAAATTGCGTCCGCGCATTCGCCGCAGGAAGTCATCGGCCAGCTTCTCGGCTTGCGCGAGCTCCTTGTCTGTCACTTCAAATGTATGGAAAACCGGCTGCTCCCTCGGATTAAGGCCGACCATCACCGAGATAGCCTGCGATGTTGGCGCCCTACCCTTCACCCCCGCAAAGGTCTCCGCTTCGCGGAAGCGGCGCGAGAGTTTGGCTAGTTCGAACAGAGCCTGCTCATGCTCACGGTCGGACCAATTGCGCGGTGGCTTATGCACCAGCAGGCTCGCCAGACCCTCAATATCGCCCGCGTTGGCCTCAAAGGCGCCGGCGCGCATGGCAAAGGCGTCCAGCCGCAGATCGGCCGTAACCCCGGCGGCGGTAACCGCTCGGATGCCCAGTCCTTCGAACGTGTCAACCTCGACACCGAGGTGATCGGCGACCGCACCCTTCAGCGCTGCGAGCATGGCGGGATAGGCGGCCTCGGAAGCCGCCAACGCTTTGGCGACGGCGACGGCTGGATCGACTTCATCCTTCAGAACCTCAGCGAGATCGGCAAATAACAATGCTTCTGGATCTTTCGCCTTCAAAATGACGTCGCGCACCCGCGTCACAGCAGGCGGCAAGCTCACAGTCCGCTGCGCCCATGTCGGAAGCGCGTGGAAGCGCTGATAGAGCGCCGATGCAACCGGCAACGCCTCGGCTTCAACCGCCTCACCACTCTGGGAGAGCAGGGTGGCGAGCTGCAGAATGAAAGCATCATCCTTCTTCGAGCGCACAACGCGCCGGAACTCGATCGCCTTGGGTTCCTGGAGCATCCGATCGACGAAGACGTCGTCGATTAAAGCTTGGTACAGCCCATCGAGATAGACGGCGATCGTGGCGCGGTGCGTAATGAGAAAGGCCAGGATCAAGATCGGCATAACCCCGCGCTTGAGGCCATAGGGTCGCTTGCTCCATTTGTCGTAGAGCTCGTCGAGCGGCAAGCGTCGAGCCGTGGCGAGCACCTTCCAGGCCGGGCGCAAACTCTTGCCGGCGGTTTCGCCGTCCGGGTCCTGGAACCGCCAAACACCAGCAGCATCCTGCCGATGAAGCCCGAGCGGCTTTAGAATCGTCAGGTAGAGACCTCGTTCCGCCGGAAATCCGCTGATACCCAAATCCGCTTCTCCGGATTTGGAGACCATGGCATGCGCCAAGGCCCGCAAGCCGGCCATGGCGCTAGTTGACGGACGATCCCGATAGAGCAACTCGCTTTGAATGACCGGCGCATCATAGAACGCCGTGCTGGCCACTGCCGACGCGACGATGCTGAGCGACCGCCCGTCGAGATCCTTATCGCGCTCGCCAAGCCGCCACCAGATCGCGGAGGCGAACGCGTCCAGCAATTCCCGCCGGACCGCATCAATGATCAGAGATCGGCGAGCGGACAACTCGCGACGGGCAATGCGGTCACCCTCCAATTGAGGGTGAGACGCCTCGATACGATCAACGGCGTAAAGGTCCGTCGCGTGCTCACGCAGCATGAAGATGTTCTTGGCCGTGGCCACGGCGGCAAGTATCCCGGCTTCCTCTAGCGCTTCGCCGAGCGCCTTCGCCGCCGTCGCCAGTTTGGCCTCGAAGGTATAGGCATCAGGCAGTAGCAAGATAAGCACACCGCTGGCGCGCCGCTTCGCCTTGGCCAAACGCGCAGCGATCGCCCTCGCCCAGGGCGTGCAGTCGCTGGGGACGTGTTCGCCAAACTGCAAAAGAACATCGAAGGTGCGCAGCGCGCCAGTTTCAAAGTAATGACGCTTCGCCGCGATCGGGCCGATCCCCAACCGAACCGGTAAATCCATTAGGGCGTCAGCTTCGAGCTTCTCACTCGCCAGACGCATCGCCTCATCGAGATCGAAGTCACTGCCGGCAAACAGGGCATAGCCGCCCAGGCGCGGTTGCCGGATCAAAATCGCCCGGGAGACCAGCTCCGCCAGCGCGGCATCAACCTCGGCGGTCGTTGCGGTGGACGCACACAAACGCAAAAAGTCGTCGGTGACCGACAGGCCAGAGCCGTTTCGGAAGAATTCGATTAGCGCGGCCGCCTTGGCCAGTCTGGCGCAGAGCGCACTCCGAAGCGCCGCCCGCTCAACTGCCTCCATCGCCAGCGTCATTCGGGCTCCGTCCGGACCGACCGACAATGCCGACCCGAAGTTAGCTATCAGATAGTCCCATAGCTGGTCCGGTCCGAACCAGGCGTCCGCCGCTCGGACGTCGGTCGCCGTTAAATGTGCCTGAAAGCCATGCGGTTCGGCCGACGACAGGAAGCCGAACACACTGCGCTCATTCTGCGCGAAACGCTGACGAGACACGGGTCCGAGCAAGAGCGCGGTGACCGGATGCAGCGGCCAGGCCTGCCGCAAGGCGTCCGCCAGACTGTCTGCATCAACCGGACGACGCGCTGAGACCGCCTCGGCCGTCTTCCGAGCCAGGACCTCGGCCGCAGCCGGTATACGATCGCTGGTGATCGCCCGCGCTAGGAGCGCCGCGATTTCGTCGGCCTGCGCCACGAAGGGCACGTTCTGAAAACGGCCCTGCACCTTGGCCCATTCATCGCGCGCTGTGCGATTGAGCTTCCCCGCATATTGCTCGAACGACTGGTGTAGCACACCGACGATTACCAGGCTGCCCTCCGAGCGGCTGGCGCGTTCGGCAAGATCCTGAAGCAGATGCACGTCGCCGCCTTCAGCTATTGCGTGCTCAAAGAACTTGCCAAGCTCATCAACAATAAGTAGGAGGCCGCCGCATTTTTTTGCCTCGTCTTCGAGCTGCGCTATCAAGGCGCGATCGTCCGCCTCGACCGCCGTCCGCGTGGCCTTCGTCCACTTGAACGCGTCCGTGGCCGCGGCGACTAGGTCGCCCGCAAGGCTAGCCCGGCGTCCCGTCAAGGCCAGGACGGCCCAATGCCCATCGTCGCAAGGGAACGCACGGCCGAATTGCGCGACGAGCTCTTCGCCCGCAATCTCTCGCGCGATCTTGCGCTGCTCGGGCGCGCCGGCCACGAGATTGGCCACGAGAAGCGCGGCGCATGACTTGCCGCCGCCATAGGGGCCGGTCCAGGTGAACGCCCGCTGACCGCCATCCGCGATACCGGCGATCATGGCCTCGAGGGACTTTCGCACGCTCGGCTGGAGAATATAGCCGGTCAACGGCGGTGTCCCCGTCAGGTCGGAATCGAGGCGCGCCGACAGGGCAAAGCGGCGCTCGACGCGAACGATCTTCGCGAGGGTCGTCATGCGGCCCTCCGATAGGGATAGCTGGAGGTAATAAGTGCGTTGTCGTCGATGGTGTCAAGTTTGCGGGTCATTGAGACCTGTCGAAGACCGGCGGTGTCGGTCCAAATGATCGCGCCGCTCGTAACGTCGCCAATCTTCGCCAGACGTGCCATGACGCTATCCTCATCAAGCTTGAACACCCGGCCAGGCGACCCTGCGCCATAGCTGGCCTGCTCGGCCGACAGAGTGGGCGCATCGGGATGCCACCGCGCCCAGAACCGCTTTAAGACCAGCGCGAAGACGCCATCCTGAAGGTTCGGCTTGGGGCCACGCACGAACTCGAACTGCCCTGATAGCCGAGATTCGCGGATCAAGGCTAATTCGGCCAGCAGCGGCTCAGCCGCATCCTCACCCGCGTCGCCAGAGCGCGGGGCATAGCTGCGCAAGAAGACCTCGACGTCGCGCTTCACTGTCTCCGCCGTCGCGCGCGCACCGCGCATCTTCGCCAGATCGTGGATCGCCTCGACCAAGCCCCCACGATCAAACACAGCCTGATTCAATGTATTAAAGGCGAAGAAGAACGTCGTCGACTGCTCCGGCGTCCCCGCAAGGGCAGCATGAACCAGCCAAAGCGTGCTCGGGTCTTCCAGAAAGGGATCGAGGCCCGCTCGATTGTCGAGCAGTAACCACGCCAAGTGTGTCGGGACGAGCGAGCCGTCCTCTTCCGCCAGCATCCCGGTCGCTATCGCCCAATGACGCATGGCGAGCGCCATATTCTTGCCGACACCAAACTGCGCGATCGCCGACTGTTCTTGAAACGTTCTGCGATCTGCCCCATGATATGCGACGGCGTCGAACGCCTTCTTCAGCCACAGCAGGCGAAGCGGGAAAGTTTCGTGGCCTGCAAACTGCAGGCGCAGATCAGAATCGGTGAGAACATCCCTCATGCGCGGACCTTACTGGAGGATTAGTCCAGTGCGCAAGGGTCATACGATAAACTGCGTCGGCGATCGCGGTCGCGGCGTAGTCGATTTGTGAGACGTCATTATATCGGCCACAATAGATACGAATAGTTTCGCGCATTTCGACTTCCGAAAACCCGATTGCAGCAAGCACATGAGACGCCTGGATTTGTCCACTTGTGCATGCAGATCCTTCTGACAAACAAACGGTATCCGCTAAAGCATCGATTAGAGATGGGGCGTCTACACCGAAGAGGCCCAAACTTAGACTTCCAGGTAACTGATGTTCGTTCGGTACGTTCCTTCGAAAGCGCACCTGACGCGCCTCCAGACCGGCAACAAGGCGGTCGGCCAGAGCGCGGACATGGACGCTATCCTGCTCCAGTCTGCTAGCCGCGACCTTCGCCGCAGCGCCAAAACCGGCGATCAGCGGCGTCGGCAGGGTCCCCGGACGAAGACCGGCCTCCTGCGCTCCGCCATGGAACAGCGGTCTTGGGCGATATTGCGCGGCCGCGGATATGAACAGTGCGCCGACACCCATCGGACCGTACATCTTATGCGATGAAATGCTGGCGGAATCGTAGTCGGCCACGTCCGTCGCGAGCTTGCCAGCGAGTTGAGCCGCATCGACATGGATCATCGCGCCGAGCGCCCGAACCATTGGAAGCACCGCACCTATCGGCTGGACCGTCCCAACTTCGTTGTTAGCGGCCATGACGGACACAAGAAGCGTCTGGTCTGACAGCAAACGCTCGAATGCTAGGATGTCGAGCCGACCATCCTTTCCTACCGGGCAGACCTGAACACTAAAACCGCGCTCCTCAAGACTTTTAGCTGCACTCAGCACACTCTTGTGCTCAATCGCCGAGATTATGACTTCACGACGCCCGTCGCCGGCGCGATCGGCCGCATCGGCGATCCCGAGGATTGCGATATTGTTGGACTCCGTCGCACCTGAGGTGAACACGATCTCCTGCGGGGCAGCCCCAACAAGGTTAGCCACTTCAACGCGGGCCTGCTCTACAGCGGCAGCCGCTTCAGTCCCGCGACGATGAGGAGAATGGGCGTTGGCTGCACGGCGGTGCCACCACGGCGCCATCGCGGCCTCCGCTTCCGGAGCCAGCGGCGATGTTGCGTGTCCATCTAAGTAAACAGGAAGAGTCGTTGTGTTTTCGCTCATGTGACTTCTCGATTCTGTAGCACCTTAGCGTGCGGAGCGCTTAACGGCGATGATCTCAACGACCGGCCGCGCCGTTCACCCCCGCAGGATTCTTGACACAAGGTAGAACATAAGGGGAACGATGCCGTCGGCACCTCGAACCAACTTTGGGTGGCGGCGGGATCAATCTGGCGTGCCAAATGCATTGCAGTGATATTGGCTTCTTTTGTCGATGGCGTTCGGTTCTAACGAGCGAGTGACCCCAAGCCATTGAACCTCAAGGAGTGGGCTCACCCTCCGCGCGAGGCACGCCGTGGGTTGAATGTTCCCGTGCGCAACTAGGTTGGCTAATACTAGCAAGAGAGTTCAATGCTCTTTTCGACGCTTGGCTCACCACTCGCTGAAGTGTGTCGAGTGAGTGGTTAGCTAAGAATGGCCGTGTCAATTTGTGCAGCGAACGCTCGCCCGTCGGCGGGACGTATCGATGCATCGTGATGCAGCGCCTTGAAGATCGGCCCGAACAGTGCGTCTGGACCGTGCCAATCTAATCGCGACAACACTCCTGTAGGGTGACTTCGGTTCACTACGAACCAGAATACGGATGCGAGCTGGAAAACATCCGATGCGGCATTGATTGCGTCCTGACGGCCAATGCTGCGGTTATTCGCTTCCGGAGACATCCAGAAACGGGGGCCGACAACCTCCCAATCAGGGGTAACCCGTTCCTCCTCTGCACAATCGTGTGGGTCGCAAAGGCCATAGTCGCTAAGGACCCAGCGATCCCCAACGACCAAGATGTTGTCCGGCTTAATGTCCCTATGGAAGGCTCGGGTGTGTATCCGACCCAATGCATGCGCGAGGCCCCTGAATTGCGCGATGAATATCTCAGGTGGGATCTCCTCGGCCTTCACGAGGGCAGACAGCGTCTTGCTGCCGAGGCCCATGATGAGGAAAGGTATGTCGATATCTTTCGCCACCCCGAAGCGTCGCTTCTGTCGGCCGGCAACGTTGCCGTGGTCCTCGTAGACTATCAGGTGATCGTGCTTCAGCTCGCTTAGTAAGACCTGCTCGCGCGCGAACCGCAGCCGGCGCCGCTGCCGCAGATCGAGTTGAAATTTAATCGCGAACTCGAGACCATCGGCGATATCTATGCAACGGTGCACTACGCCATTGCCGCCCGCCGCTATCCGCTCGGCAATTTCAAAGTGCCGCCCGGCAAACGAGACGAGTTGGTCATCGACTTCAACGAACTCGCGAGGCTCTACCTCACCATTACCGGAGAAGAGGATCGCCACAGCTCAAGAGCTCCCGGACGCCGCACAATTCGCGGACCGCCAACACGAGTTAGTGATCTGATAGCTAACGACGTCCTTCGGCCATTCCAGCACACGTTCCGATGTCTCATGCTCGCTCATGAGTCTGTCACAACCCGAGCACACGTCTAGAAGTGACACCTCATCGCGCTGTAGCTGCACAAGAATCGTTGTGAACATCTCGACCGTCCGCGCGTCCGGCCGACGCTGCCGGTATGTTCCCTCCAGGATGTTGAGCAGGAAATTCTTACGCCAGGATCGACTCGATACCGAATTGGCCTGCGAAACGCACTTGATCGCATACTCGCTGAGGATGTCGACTGGAGACTCGGGCGCGATGTATTTGTCGAGCAGCTTTAGATCCTGACGTAGCGGGACGAGGTCTTTTCTCTCGAGCGTGCACCCTGCCCGGCGGAGTTCGACGAAGGAGAGGAACAGGGAGTAGAAGTCGGACTTCTGGCGAAAGCGTGTACTACGGAGCGGGAGCGCCCGCTCGTCGAACACAAGCTTGATGTCTTGCAACGCCGCTTGGAACTCTTTTTTCGCTTTTGCGGCAGCCGCGACTTCCCAATTGGCATATCGAGAATAGAAATAGTCTAGGTCGCCCTTTTTGTCCTGCGGCCCCTCGAGCATGCCGGCGAGCACCTCAGACATGAACTCGACGTCCCCCATCCGCCGTCGCTGTGCGATGCTGAAAACCTTCGCTTCTTCCAGGTACTCGTCAAGGGAGAGTTCAGTCGACACATCAAGGAAGGTGCCAGGATAGTCCGCTTTGCGAAGTTCCTGCTTGTTGAGCGGAAGCGAGTACTTATTCACTCGTGAGTAGACCTCGCGAACCTCTGCCTCGTCAAAGTCGAGCGCCTCATTGAAGTCAATCCGATACTGGAGAATCTTCTGTCGTTCAGCCACTGGAAGCTCGCTGAACTTCTTGCCGAGGTAGGGACCCGCGTATGGGGACTCAAGGGCAAACTTGTCGTCAAGGAACCCGAGGATAGCTGAAATACGCTGCTGACCATCAATTACGCGACGGTGCGTGCTTTCATTTACGACCTCGTTCCAAAGAAACATCTTCGGCATCGGCACCTGTCGCAGGATCGTATCGATCAGCATGATCCGCGCGGCAGAGCTCCACACCTCTTTCCGCTGGAACGAAGGACGAACTTCGAGCCGCCCTGACCTCTGCCAATCGCGTAGATCTGAAACAGGGTGCGGACTTGAGTTCCAGATACCCACACCGTTCCCCCTTTTGAACTGACGTTTACACTACGGCGATGTCCAACACCAGGCTCGCTTCCCGAGATACCCCTATATACGCAGACCTGCGCCCGGGCAGAAATCCCGACACCTGACGGCGGCTATTGGGCGAAGAAGGAAGCGGGCAAGAGAACCTTCCAGGTCGCGCTGCCACAGCGCCTGCCCGGTATGCTTGACGAGGTTAGCCGACCTTGATGAGCAGACCCTCGTTGCACATACGCGCCAGATAACAGCGGGGAATTCCAATGCTAGTTAGGTCGCACGTTCGCACTTCACCCTTTTCGCGGGCAAGTGCGACAGCGCGTTCTCTGAGGGATGGCTTCGGCCCGCCGGCCAATCGGATGCGCTCAGCGCGCTCGCGGTCGCGCTTCCGAATCTTGATAATGGGCTGTGGCATAGATTTGAAGGGGATCGGCAACTCGCAGTTCGCAGTTTCGTTCAGCCCGGGGACCGAGTCGGCATGGCCGATCCCATACCCGACAGCCTGAAACAGAAATGTCAGCCTCTCGATCACGATCGGCCAGAAGACATTCATGTCTCCATGAAGTCGATACTGGAGCCGAGCGGTTCGGATTTGATCGTCCACCTCCTTCAACGCATTACCGAGCATGTCCAGGAGTTCGAGGCCGACTTCCGGCGCAACCCATGCGGAACGCCGCTGGGCGGAGTATTCGGATTGGCACGGGTTGACCATTCTCTGAAGTGCGTCGTCGCGACCGTCGCGCGGCTTGGCCTCCTTCCAACCACCTGGGTAGGTCTTCGTAAACAGCCGAAGATCGTCAACGTGAACAAGTTCGTGAAAGATGGTGTGGAGCGCGCGCTTGTGGTCCTCGTGGCCTTCGTCAACCACCCGGCGGACTAGTGGCATCCAGATCACCACGCTCCATATCTCGCCGTTCCGCATGACGTGCATAGCCATTGCGGCACCTTGTCCGTACTCGTTGGATGTTGGATCAGCGGCTGGGCTGCCTTGGCCACGGTCAACGCTCGCCAATGCTTCGTAATAGTCCGTGCCAACCACGATAGACTCGAGACGGCTTAGGTCGAGATACCTGGAAATGCCCCGAGTCGCTCCCAACAAGCCCGAGGCAAACGCTCTTGCCTCTTCCTCGTTGTCATTCTCCCAGCCCCGAATATTGACATTGAAGTCAGGGTAAAGGGTTGGCTTAGCCGCGAGGTCGATGCTGTTGTAGTTTTGGATAGATATTTCGTATGCAGCCATGGTGCCCCCCCCAAAGTTTCGGGCCCAGTCATAGGCGAGGTGTTCTGGGGCTGTAAAGGCGAAATACTTTCGCAACATTGCGCGAAGAAAGTTCTGCAAACTCCAAGGTCCGCTTCTGGCCATGAATTCGGTCGAGCGCGAATGGCTTCCGCTTGGGGCCGAAAGCGTAGCGGGCTTTCCCGGCACAAGGAGCTATGACTTCGAGGCCGTCATTCGTCGCTCAATTTCCGGAGTTCGGAAGCCGGGACGCGGCAGCGATTTTTTCATTGCTTCTTTCGATTCCATCTCCTGATACCACAGCGGCGTTTGGCTGCTGGCCTTTTGGGGAACGCCATCGCCTTGGCCGAGAGACAGCACACGGCCAAGAGGCAGCATTTGGCCGACGGCCTTGAAGGGAACGGGCCAGCCGTGTGACGTCCGCCTCCTGAAATTCGACCTCCCCGGTGTTCCGGATGAGTGGTCCAGCACGGCGGAGGCCGCGTCTCCGCGCACTTTCAGGTCCGTCAGGATCGTCGTGAGGCTGCGCCGAAGGTCATGCGGGGAGAAATGCGGGATGCCTTCCAGCAGGTCGACGGACTCCCGTTTCTTCACGACCGTATCCTATCCCCGAAGCCTCCGGATCATCAGGTTCACGGTCGTGTCATGGATGGGTAGGTCTTCGATTTCCTCGCTACCCGCCGACGCACCTTCTTCGACGGGAAGGCCCATTTTGAATCGCTGTCGATGCCGATCCGCGCCCGTTCCAGCAAAAGCACCACGCGTGGGGGCAGCGGCAGCGCGTGATACCGTTTGGACTTCATGTCCTCCGCCGGGAACGCGGCGATCTTCCAGCCTCGCGCGTCCCTATCGCTTACCACGCGGGAGGCCAGCAGGGACATGCTGGCGGTGGTCCGCTGGGCCGTCAGGACGGTCCACCACAGGGCAGCTAGCGCCGCCTCCGTTGTCGGTTTTGCTTGCAATCTGTCCGGTCGGTCCCGATGCTTCTCCGCGATGTAGAGAACGCGGGCAATCTGTTCGAGGTCAAGATTCAAGCGAGCATCGCGAGCAATCGGACAGCAGGCAGCATTCAAATCCTCGAAGGCGTCCGTCGACATTCGACAGGAGACATATGGCGGGCGCCAGCGCTGGCGCTGTACGACTGACGAAAGCGGCTCTCAATCCGAGGCGATGCCGTTCTTGATCCGTGTGAGGCGGCTTTCGCCTTCCTCCGGGCCGAAGCAGCTTTCGAAATCATTGCATTCCCGGCAACTGGGCGCGCTGCACAGCGAAAAACCTTCGGCCTCGCAGAGCTTGCGGTAAAAGTATTTCTTCCATTTCATGTTTTGGGTGTTGCCGGCCGCCAGCGTCGGAAAATGCGAGGCGAGCAGGCGGCCGAGGTCGGTTCGATTAAAAAGGCCAAGGTCCTGCCAGAGGTGGTCATAGCGCATGGCACGCCGGGCGATGATCCTGGCGAAGCGGGCGCTCGTCGGGTCGCCAGGTCGGGCATGCGCCAGCAGCAGTCCATGCAGAAGTTCTTCCTCCAGATCCGGCTCGGGCTCGCTCACCTCTTTCAAGGCAAACGCGTTGATAGGAATAGCAGGGAAACAGCGGGACAGGACATCGCGCAGCTCGGCGCGCGAAAGTCCGGTTGCCTCCGTCGCCGTCGCCTCGCCGGCCTCGATCTCCTCGAGCGCACGTGAAAGCACACAGGCAAGCACATGCTGGTCGAACCTCCTCTCCAGCTCGATCTGCGGCCATTGGCCGGTGCTGAGCCGGGCATAATGTTGGGCAAATATGGTGCGTTCTCCTGGTTTGTCCTATCAAATCATGCAGAGATCCGGCCTGCCGCAACATGGGTCGGGCAGTTCTTCGGGTATACGCAGTCGCGGATCGCCTCGCGGTCGAGTAGTTCGGCAATTTTCGTCTGGTCCATCGGCTCTGTCGCAAATTCTGTGATTGGAAGAGGCGTTTCGCGAGCCCCGCCCTGCCGTTTGCGCCTCATGGGGAACACTGGCGCCGGAAATGCCCCCGCGGAGTTGGACGTGGACCGTGCTGGGACAGAGGTCGCGTGCTGTTCTTTCCAATGCGGCGAAATGGTCGACCCCATTCAGGCCCGCCAGACTCACGGTTGAATGACGTCTGATTCAAAAGCGTCAGCGGCGGGTGAGTTCCAGCGCACGTTCAGGACAGCATCGCGCGCCTCGCGATGCCGGCAGCTCCTCCCCTTCCGCAACTTCAATGTCACCAGGCAGGATATAACCCTCGTCATCAAGCTTGAAGATGTCCGGCGCTTGCGCCGCGCATCGCGCGTGACCCTGGCATTTGGCATTTTGGACGATGATGCGCATGGCGGTGCCTCCATTGTCTGTGCCCCGGCTCGGGGCGGGCCTAGGACCAATCCAGGATCAAATTTTCGATCCCGAACACATGGCCGCCAGAGGTTATGGGTGCCGTACCCTGCTTGATCCTGAAAGCCGGGATGCGCGCCAGCCACTCCTCCAGGCCAATGACAATCTCCCGCCGGGCAAGGTGTGAGCCAAGGCAACGGTGGGGACCATAGCCAAACGCTGCGTGGCGGTTGTCCTCGCGCTCCAAATCGATCGTGTTGGGGCATTCGAATTCCGCCGGGTCACGATTGGCAATCATGGTGGCGCAGGAAACATAGTCCCCCTTCCGGATCGGCGCGCCTTCGAAGTCGATATCTTTCGTAGCCACGCGGATCAACTGAATGGGCGGATAGGCCCGCAGCAATTCTTCGGTTGCGAGCGGGATGCGGTCCGGTTCGCTCCGCAGCAATTGCTGATCTTTGAGGTTGCGCGCGAGGTACACCAAGTCAAAGCCTATAGCTGCTGCCACCGTGTCGAGCCCAGCGACGAAGACAAGCACGCCGATGCCGCGGACTTGGGTGTCCGTCAGCCGGCGGCCCTCGACCTGTGCCTGCACGATAAAGGTCATGAAATCGTCAACCGCCTCCTGGCGGCGCATGGCTGCAAGTTCGTCGATGAATGCCACGATCGTCCGGGCAGCCACAGGTCGTTCCTTATTGTCGCCGTGGAGCAGATCTTTCCCCCAGCCGACGAATGTATCGAGTCGGTCATCGGGCAACCCCAGAAAGCGAAGAAAGGTGCTCACCGCGAAAGGAAAGGCAAAATCCTTCATCACGTCGCAGCTTGTGCCCGACGCGGCGATCCTTTCGATCAGCTCGACCGCCCGTTCGCGGACAGCCGGTTCCAAAGCCAACACCCGCTTTGGCGAAAGCAGCGGATTGAGCAGTGAGCGAAAGACGCCATGGGCCGGTGGATCGAGCTCAAGCGGGATCGTCGGCCAGTTTTCACCCAGTATGGAGGAGAAGATGCTGCGATGGCTGGAAAAAGTCTCTGCGTCCTGCAGCACCTTCCGCTGGTCCGCGGCACGGGTGATGACCCAGGTACCCCGGCCATCTTGCGTGTTGTAGCGGGAGTAAAAGATCGGAGGCCCCTCATGTACGCAAGCGACAGCTGCGTGTGGATCCCCGTTGGGTGTTGGTGGCATCCCTGGCGATGTAAACAGGCTGAAGTCCCTCACCATTTCGGGCGGGACATGATCTGGAACGGGTTTGGTTGCCATTTTGCTTTCTCTACATTGGCGTTCATGGCTCGATTGAGATTGCACCGCTGTTCATAAAGTCGATTTCCAGCATGGGTACGTCTCTTGTCGGGCCCCTTCTACATTCTGTCGCCCGATACAGCCCACCTGCACCAGCGCGGATGAGATCGGTTGCGAAGTCAATCAGAAGGGGCATCTCCGCCGCGCTGCGGTCATGAAGCAAAGCCGCCGCTTATCCCCGTTAGCGTTGAGAGGCTGGTCAAATCACCGCTGAGCTCCGTGACGCACTGCTGATGCCCTGCTGATCAAATTGTCGAAGCAAGTCGCGTGCCGGATAGGCGTACCCATGGCGCTGCACCAAGCGATGCCAACCTGCACTGGGCCCGCCGCCGCTAAGTTGATGATCACCTGTCCATCATTCTTAGGACAACGTCCGACAACCGACATCCACGGTCGGTTTTGTCGAGTCCGCGACATCGGGCTGTTCGGCCTGGCTGCTGCTGCACTGCCTTCCGGTCGACGAGCGAGAAGATCGCTCGCACGGCCCAGATTGAGCAACGACGCGATCCAGCGCAAGGATCGGGTGCGGTCCGACAAGACTCAGCGGCGCTTGCGCGCGATGATCGAAATTATCAACAAGGTCGAGCCGCGCTTCGGTTCGGCGCTGATGGCGTATGCGTTGTATCGCTCGCAGCCGCAGCAAGGCTTTCCGGTTAGACGGCGATGCACTCGTGCGCAGCGGTCCGCCCGGCGACGAGCTTGACTGTATCGATGCGGTCAATTCCGGCGTGCACACCTGACCGTCCGTATGCGCTACGACCTCGCAGCCGCTGTCGCAACGTGGTGCCGAGTCCTATGGCGGCCGGTTCAATCCGAGGGCCTGTCGGCACTCTAAACATCCCTGTCGGTCGGACCGGGAACGCGTGGCAGACTCTCGGCCAGAAACCGCCAGTCGCTGCGCTCGCGTTCGCCTTCCTTGCGCGTGCCGAAGAACTGGATGATCATCTTGCCGTCGGCGCCATAGGCTTCAATGGACGTGACGTGACCGTCCCTCGTCGGCTTGCGCACGGCCCAGACCTCGCGGATGTGATGGGTCCTAAGATGCAGATGGAAGGTCTCGTCGAGCACATTGATCCGCGGCCCGATCTGCTTGACCGACTTGATCGGGCCGGAATGGATCTGGATGCAACCACGATTGCCGACAAAGCACATGATCGGCATCTCGTCTTCGGCCGCCTGTTGGAACAGGGCGCCAACGGCATCATTGTCGAGCAGCCAGGCGTAATCCTCGTCGGCCATACGCATCGCCTGGCAGCGGCTGAGCTTCAGGGTCTTCAACATATGATAGAACTGATGCACGTCGCTCAGCCGGCTCCAGTGCTCGCGTAGGTCGTCGACCGTGGCGGCTTGGTCTGGACTCACTGCGTTATCGCGCGCCCCGCTCGCCTCGACCGATATGATCGGCTCCTGGTCGGAGGATACGAGCTCTGCCACCAGATTCTGATAGGCGTGCAGGTTCGAGGCGGGCCTGAGATGTACTTTGTGCATCGCCTCGCCGGTGGCATCAAAGAATTGCAGGCTGCGGCGGATCTCGGCTCCTTCGCGCTTCTCGACGGCGAAGCCATACGCCCACGCTTTCGGGAAGATGCGCAGGTCGATGTCGTCGCCGAGCACCATGGCATGCTGGTTGCCGGTGACCACTTTGTCGTAGACACCGATCTTTTCGTGCACGGCACTTTCATTGCGGGTGAGCGCCATCACCTCGCCGACCGCTTCGAGGCCGGTCAGCAGATCATCGACGCGCGGCTCGATGCGCACCGCGCCGTGACCACAATGCGCCGCGACCAATTCGGCTTCCGAAATGCCCAATCGAGCGGCGAGATCATGCTCCCGGATTTTCGGATTGTCTTCGCACGCCCGCCGGATTTCGTCCGGCGACGGTTTCTCGCGCTGGTCCATGTCTTACCCCTGCTTCCACCTACGTGTAAGGATCAGCTGCCCTGCCGGGGAATCTTCAGCCGATAGGGCGTGCCGTAATGCTCGACCCTGATCTGCTGCTGGCCCGTGAACAAAGTGTCGCTGGACAGCGTGCGCACGTCGTCGCACCCGCGCGAAAACCGGGGGTGCTGTCGGAGCGGCGAGACCCGAGTGACACGAGCAGGCACATGCCGATGGAATCCCATCGAGCCGGCCGGCGGCCACTGGGCGGTGGTGAGCGATTGTCGGTGTTGTCGCAATCGGCCAATCGGGCATTCGGATGCCACAGGCGGCGCTGCTTTGCCAAACAAAGCGTATCTGACCCAGTCCTGACATGTTGCTCCCTTGCTTCGCCCCATCGATCGCGAGGGCACCCACGACATGATTGTGGATCGGCAGTCTCTTGCCGCCTCGCCAAATGGAGCTTCAAAAAACGTGCCAATTGCGCCGAAGCAAGCTCAGAAGAAGTCTTCTGTAATGATCATTGGTTTAATGTGAGTTCAGCCAGAACTCAGGCCCAACATCCCCGTGGCGGACCCGACAAACCCGACAGTACGTGTCGGTTGGCCGACACCTTCGCAGCAATGGACTCACAAGAACCACCGCAGTGTCAGAGATGCCGCGCTGTGTTGAAACATTTTTCGCTTTGGCACGGTGCATGCAACGTGATGCGCAAGCAGGTCCCGGACTGAGGAGAATGGAGCCATGATTACGCTCACCGACAACGCTGTTGCCGCCATCAAGACTGCTCTTTCCCGCGCCAGCGAGCCGGCGGAAGGCTTTCGCATCATGGTCCAGGCCGGCGGCTGCGCCGGCTTCAAATACTTAATGGGCCTGGAGAGCGTGTCGCGCGAGGGCGACGCGATCACCGAGACAGATGGGATCAAGCTGTTCGTGGACGCGGGCTCCCAACCGCATGTCGCCGGCATGACCGTCGACTTTCTCACCGGGCTCGAATCTTCCGGCTTTGTCTTCGATAACCCCAACGCGCGCGAGAAGTGCGGCTGCGGCAAGTCCTTCAGTTGATCGCCCGAAGCGCCTGTGCGGGTCCATGAAGCGATTGCCGCCGACGCACTCATTTGCGGCAAAGGAGGCTTATATGGCCGGCACAACAGATGTCCCTGTCCTCAAGAACAAGGCAAGGTCGAAGCCGATCTTGGGACCGGCAATCGCTTCCGGTGGGATGCAAAGAACGTCGCCTCCCGAAACAGTTCGGTTCCTGGTGGCACCCAAGCTGCTGGCGGCCAAATCGCGCCGCTGCGCCAAATTCGGCTTATCGATAACGTTGTCGTGTTCGGGCGTCCTTACCTGCGGGCTGACGGCGGCGACTGCGGACTTGTCCATGTCGACGCCGATCCGGTCTACGTCAAACTCTCGGGCGTCTGCGCCGGCTGCCAGTTCGGGCCCATCATCATCAACGGCATACGCCAGAGGCTCAATGAGGCGGTCGCGCGCTCGCGTCATTCCGGTCAACTGAGGATCGCACATGAAACCTGTCTACCTCGACAACAACGCAACCACACGGGTCGATCCTGAGGTCGTGCAAGCGATGTTGCCGTTCTTTAGGGATCAATTCGGCAACCCTTCGTCGGCGCACGCTCTTGGCGCCTCAGTCAGTGCGGCGGTGAGAAAGGCGCGGAGGCAGTTGCAAGCTCTGATCGGCGCGGAGTTCGACGATGAGATCACCTTCACCTCGGGTGGGACAGAAAGCGACAATGCAGCGCTTCTTTCGGCGCTCGAGGCGGCGCCCAACCGAACCGAGATCGTGACGTCCGCGGTCGAGCATCCCGCCGTGCTGACGCTCTGCGCGCATCTTGAGAAGACCCGCCGCGTCAAGGTGCACAGGATCCCGGTGGATTGCCGTGGCCGGCTCGACCTCGACGCCTATATGGCCGCCCTCACCCCACAGGTGGCAATCGTCTCGATAATGTGGGCGAACAATGAGACTGGTGTGATCTTCCCGGTGGTCAGGCTTGCCGAGTTGGCCAAGGAAGTGGGCGCCCTTTTCCATACCGATGCTGTGCAGGCGGTCGGCAAGCTTCCGATGGACCTGAAGTCAACCGCAATCGACATGCTGTCGCTCTCCGGCCACAAGCTGCACGGGCCGAAAGGGATCGGCGCGCTTTTCGTAAAACGTGGCGTCAATTTCCACTCGCTGATCAAGGGGGGCCACCAAGAACACAACCGGCGTGCTGGCACCGAGAATACGCCCGGCATAGTCGGGCTCGGCATGGCGGCCGAACTCGCCTTGAAATTCATGGACGACGAGACCACACGGGTAAAGTCGCTCCGCGACCGTTTAGAGGACGGGATTCTCCAGCGCATCCCAAGCACCTGTGTCACTGGTGATCCCCTGGAACGGTTGCCCAACACCGCAAACATCTCCTTCGAACATGTCGAAAGTGATGGAATTCCACTCCTCCTCAGCCGCGTGGGCATCGCGTGTTCCTCCGGCTCCGCCTGCACCTCCGGCTCTCTGGAACCGAGCCATGTCCTGAGCGCGATGAAAACGCCACACGCGGCAGTCCGCTTCTCCTTGGCGCGGGACAACGGCGAAGCGGACGTCGACCGGGTGCTCGAGGTCATGCCGGCAATCGTGGAGAAGCTGCGTGGCTTTCCCAGTTCTGGGCCGGGTAAGCGAAGCTCCGAAGACGTTCAATCCGGTCTATGCCTGAGCGGCAGCAGAACCGGCTACCGTTCATGACCCGTCATGTCTTTCTCAACGATACGACCTTGCGCGATGGCGAGCAGGCGCCCGGCGTCGCCTTTACCACGACGGAAAAGCTGGAGATCGCCGAGTCTCTTGCGGCGGCCGGCGTCACAGAGATCGAGATCGGCACGCCGGTCATGGGCGCCGACGAGATCGAAACAATTCGCGCCGTGGTCGCGCGGTGTCTCCCGGTTCGGCTCATGGCCTGGTGCCGGATGACGTCGCTGGATCTCGATGCAGCGATCGAGAGCGGCGTCCACGCCGTCAATCTATCGCTGCCTGCGTCGGACATCCAACTTGCCGCCAAGCTCGGCCTCGATAAGGCGGGAGCGCTCCATGTCATCGAGCATATGGTCAGGCGCGCAGCCGCCGCCGGCTTCTTCGTCGCGGTGGGCTGCGAGGATGCCTCGCGGGCCAATCGGGATCATCTCGCCCGCGTCATCGAGACGGCTGCACGCGCCGGCGCAAGCCGCGTCAGGCTAGCCGACACAGTCGGCGTTCTCGACCCGTTTTCGACCTTCGAACTTGTCGCCCAGCTCGTGGCGCAGTCTCCAATCGACCTTGAATTTCATGCGCACAACGATCTCGGACTTGCTGCCGCCAACACGCTGGCCGCAATCCGCGCAGGCGCGCGCCATGCGTCCGTCACCGTCCTGGGGCTCGGCGAGCGTGCGGGCAATGCCGCGCTGGAAGAGGTGGCCGCCGCGATGGCGGTCTTCGACGGCGCGGATACCGGCATCGAGCTGACCGCATTGCCCGACCTCGCCGCCCAGGTGGCTTGGGCCGCCCGCCGGCAGACCGCGGCCATTAAGCCGGTCGTCGGCGCCGATGTTTTCACCCACGAATCCGGCATTCACGTCGCAGGGCTGCTAAAGGACTCGCGTACTTATCAAGGGCTCGATCCGGCTCTCGTGGGCCGCCGCCGGCGTATCGTCATCGGCAAGCATTCCGGCGCCACTGCGATTGCCCATGTGCTGAGCGAAAGCGGTCGCGATCTCGACCCGGATCTGGCAGCCGCGATGGTGGCCCGCGTCCGGCGCGAGGCGGCCGAGACCAAATCGACCGTCACTGCAACTCAACTGGTCGAGCTCTACGATGGAATGTGCAGCGAGGCATCCCTCGCGGAGCTGTGCGGGTCCAGGTCAGCCGTTCGCGAGCGCACCGACGCCACAGTTTTGCGACCAGGGAGAATGCAATGAATTGTTCCGCTGACAGCCGCCCCATCGATGTCACCGACATCCTCGCACGACTGAAGCGCCTGTCGGCTGCGGAGGAGTTCTTCGCAGTCCTTGGCGTCTCCTATGATCCGAAGGTGCTGAATGTCTCGCGGCTCCATATCATGAAGCGCGTGGGCCAATACCTTGCCGAAGAAGATTTCTCCGGTCTGCCCGACCAGGTGATTGCCGCGCGGGTGCGCGCGACGCTCGAACGCGCTTACGAGGACTTCGCGGTTTCCTCGCCGCTCACCCATCGGGTCTTCAAGGTGCTCAAAGACCACGATCCGAACAAACCTGCCACGCCGGGCCGCACCTTTGTCCCGTTCGACTCCGTACTGAAGCGGTTCGGACAGGAATGACCGCGACACGGGTTGCGATGCGACAATGTCGAGAAGCCGACAAATCTGGTCATCACCACGGCGCCCTCAGAAGCAACCAAGCGAAGTTCTAGGAATAGGGGGCAGCGCAAAATAGTTGGCACGAATGATGCAAACCAAAGAGATAACCGCCAAGCCCGCATCCGGACGGGAGCCTGGAGAAACCGCCAATGCACATCGTAATCTGCATCAAGCAGGTGCCGGACTCGGCACAGATACGGGTCCATCCGGTGACGAACACTATCATGCGCCAGGGTGTTCCGACCATCATCAACCCTTACGACCTGTTCGCCCTCGAAGAAGCCCTCAGACTGCGCGACGCCCATGGTGGCGAAGTTACCGTGCTCACTATGGGTCCGCCCATGGCAGAGGACGCGCTGCGCAAGGCGCTCGGTTACGGCGCCGACCGAGCGGTGCTCTTGACCGACCGCTATTTTGCCGGCTCCGACACGCTGGCGACCTCGTTCGCCCTTTCCCAGGCAATCGCGAAGGTTGGCGAGACGTTCGGCACGCCAGACCTCGTCTTCACCGGCAAGCAGACGATCGATGGCGACACCGCCCAGGTCGGGCCCGGCATCGCCAAGCGCCTCGGACTCCTGCAGCTGACCTATGTCGCGAAGATCGCCTCTATTGACCTTGCTGCGCGCGAGATCAAGGTCGAGCGCCGCTCCGAAGGCGGCACACAGATGCTGAAGAGCCGGCTCCCTTGCCTGATCACCATGCTGGAAGGCACAAACGAGATCCGCCGGGGCTCGATCCAGGACGCCCTGTGCGCCGCGCGCAGCCAGGTCTTGAAATGGAGTGCGGCCGACGCCGGCATTGAGGATCTCACCAAATGCGGCCTGCGCGGTTCACCGACGGTCGTCAAGCGCGTTTTCGCCCCTCCTGCGCGGGCGGAAAAGGCGGCAAAAATCGACACCGCCGAGATGGCTTTGCGCGATGTCGCTGACGAACTCATCACGGCAATCTTCACCCGCCAGCCGGCATTGGAACATGAGCTCGCCTTCAACGGCGGCGCGTGAGAGGGCAAGGATCAGACGATGTCGAACGCGAACCGAGAAACCCCTCGCCCTGCCGCCGGCCGTGCCGGCATAAAGAAGGAGCTGCCCGCGCATTTCAAGGACTACCGGCACGTTTGGGTTTTCATCGAGCTCGAACGCGGTCAGGTCCATCCCGTATCATTCGAACTGCTCGGCGAGGGCCGCAAGTTAGCAGACAAGCTTCAGGTCCAGCTTGCGGGCGTCGTGCTTGGACCGCCGGGAGAGGCCATCGGGAACGCCGTTGCCGAAGCCTTCGCTTATGGTGCCGACCTGGTCTACATCGTCGAGGAGCCGCTGCTCGCCGACTACAGGAACGAGCCTTTCACCAAGGCGATGACGGATCTGGTCGATACCCACAAACCCGAGATCCTTCTTCTCGGTGCCACCACACTCGGCAGGGATCTTGCCGGCTCCGTGGCGACGACCTTGCAGACAGGGCTCACGGCCGACTGCACCGAACTCGATGTGGATACCGATGGTTCGCTCGCCGCCACCCGTCCGACTTTCGGCGGTTCCTTGTTGTGCACGATCTATACGCTCAATTTCCGCCCCCAGATGGCGACAGTGCGACCGAGGGTCATGCCCATGCCGCAGCGGGCGGATAAACCGGTCGGGCGTGTCATCCGGCACAAGCTCTCGGTAGCCGAGGACGAGATCGTTACCAAAATCCTCGGCTTCCTGCCGGATAGTCAGTCGGCAAAGGCAAATCTTGCCTATGCCGACGTCGTGGTTGCGGGAGGCCTCGGTCTAGGCGCGGCGGAGAACCTGCAGCTTGTGAAGAATCTCGCGCGGGCAATCGGCGCCGAGCATGGCTGTTCGCGCCCGTTGGTCCAGAAGAGCTGGATGCCAGCTGATCGGCAGATCGGCCAAACTGGCAAGACTATCCGGCCGAAGCTTTACATAGCGGCCGGGATTTCCGGCGCCGTCCAGCATCGGGTTGGCGTCGAGGGGGCGGATCTCATCGTGGCCATCAACACCGACCCGAACGCGCCGATTTTCGATTTCGCTCACCTCGGAATTGTCACCGACGCGATCCGCTTCCTGCCCGCACTGACGGAAGCCTTCACCCGGCGGCTGTCGCCCCACAGTCGCGACAAGCTTGCGAGCTAAGGGATGGACATGATTGAGGAACAATTCGACGCCATTGTTATTGGGGCCGGCATGTCCGGAAACGCAGCTGCTTACACCATGGCCAGCCACGGCCTGAAGGTGCTGCAGTTGGAGCGGGGTGAATATCCGGGCTCCAAGAATGTCCAGGGTGCCATCATGTACGCGAACATGCTGGAGAAGATCATCCCGGATTTCCGGGACGATGCGCCTCTCGAGCGGCATTTGGTTGAACAGCGGCTTTGGGTGATGGACGACACATCCCATACCGGGATTCACTATCGGTCGGACGACTTCAATGAGGCGAAGCCCAACCGCTACACGATCATCCGTGCCCAGTTCGATAAATGGTTTTCGCGTAAGGTGCGCGAGGCCGGCGCGACGGTTCTGTGCGAGACGACCGTGACGGAACTCATCCGTGACGCCAAGGACAGGGTGATCGGCGTCCGCACAGACCGGGCCGGCGGAGCCATCTACGCGGACGTGGTCGTCCTCGCAGAAGGTGTATGCGGACTGCTTGGCACGCGGGCCGGCCTGCGCGAGATGCCGAAGCCGCAAACCGTGGCGCTCGCCGTCAAGGAAATGCATTTCCTGCCCGAAGAGGTCATTGAGCAGCGGTTCGCGCTCAAAGGCGATGAAGGCTGCGTGATCGAGGCGGTGGGCACGACCTCCCGCAGCATGGCCGGGCTCGGCTTCCTCTACACCAACAAGGAGTCGATCTCACTGGGCATTGGCTGCCTCGTCTCCGATTTCGCCGCGATGGTCGAGAGCCCTTACGTCCTCCTCGACGCCTTAAAAACCCATCCTTCGATCCGTCCGCTGATCGCCGGCTCGGAAGTGAAAGAATATTCCGCGCATCTCATTCCCGAAGGCGGCTACAAGGCTATTCCGCAGCTCTTTGGCGACGGTTGGGTCGTGGTCGGCGATGCCGCGCAACTGAACAACGCCATTCACCGCGAGGGTTCGAACCTCGCCATGACCTCCGGCCGCATCGCGGCTGAGGCAATCATCGAGGTCAAGAGCCGCAACGGTCCTATGACCAAACGGAATCTCGCCCTTTACAAAGCCATGCTGGACAAGTCCTTCGTGGTCAAGGACCTAAGGAAATACAAAGACATGCCGGCCTTGCTCCACACCAATTCCTGCAATTACTTCACGGCTTATCCGCGGTTGATGTCGCAAGCCGCGCAGAACTTCATGCGTGTCGACGGCACGCCGAAGATCGAGAAGGAAAAGGCGACCACGGCGGCCTTCATCAAGGCGCGCTCGCGCTGGGGGCTGGTCAGCGACGCGGTCCGCCTTGCATTGGCGTGGCGCTGAGGGGAGACGAAATGACGATCGCAGTGACGAAGTCACGTGTCGAGGACAAGCTTTACCAGAACCGCTACTTGGTGGATTCCGGCCGTCCGCATATCAAAGTGCGACCGCACGAGAGGCCAAGCGCGAACTTGCTCGCGCTGACCCACGTCTGCCCGGCGAAATGTTATGAGTTGAACGACAAAGGTCAAGTGGAGATCACTGCCGACGGCTGCATGGAGTGCGGCACCTGCCGGATTTTGTGCGAGACCAGTGGCGAGATCGAGTGGAACTATCCACGCGGCGGCTTCGGAGTCCTCTTCAAATTCGGATGAGGACGCACGCACCGTATCAACAGGGTCAATCTTGGTACACCTGAGGTCGCGACCAACGCCAAGTCTATCTTTGCTTGAATTGCCGCGCCACGAAGAGAAGCTCGTGAATACTGTGCTTTCAGAATTCAGACTCAGACACAAAAGGAGGAGCACTCTGGACGACAACCGCTGAGGTGTTTCCATGGCTCACGTACCGCAAGATCGGGTCGACGAGGTAGCACCTCGGGATACCCGCCCTGAACCGCCCATCAAAAGCATGCCCCAAGCAGATATCGCGCTCAGGGGACTCTACGAGATATCGAAGGTGCTGACCGCCCCCAGCGAGCTGGAGATTACGCTCGCCAATGTCGTGAACATCCTGCCTTCGTATCTGCAGATGCGTCACGGAGCAATCGTCGTCCTGGACGCTGAAGGAGAGCCGGAGATTGCCGCAACTGCCGGCAATACCGACGCACCTCAATCAGGCACTCGCCGCGTCATACCACAGGCCATAACAGATCAAATCGTCGCTACGGGGACGCCGCTCTTCATACCGGACGTCCGCAAGTCCCAACTATTTCAGGCTGACCTTCAAACATCTTCGAGCAGCGGCACCATCCCAATTGCCTTTATCGGTATCCCGCTAAAGGCTGATCATAAAATCCTTGGGACATTGTCGATCGATCGCGCCGGAGACGGCGCCACCGACTTTCGCGACGACGAGGACACATACTTCCTGACGATGGTCGCCAACCTTGTCGGCCGGACGATCCGTCTCCATCGCATCCTGAGTACAGATCGTCAGCGGTCTGTCCATGAGCAATGGAGACCGGAGAAATCGCCCAACGAGGGGAGGACCTACGACCCTGCCCGGCATGCGGATGTCAAAATCGACGGGATCATCGGGGAAAGCCCCGCACTCAAGCAGGTGCTCGAAACCGTCTCGGTCGTAGCAGGTACCAATTCCACCGTGCTACTGCGGGGTGAAAGCGGCACCGGCAAGGAATTCTTTGCGCAAGCCATCCATAAGCTCTCACGTCGGAGGAAGAAGTCTTTCGTCAAATTGAACTGCGCCGCACTGTCTGAAAGCGTTCTGGAGTCAGAACTGTTTGGGCATGAAAAGGGCGCTTTCACGGGTGCTATCTCCCAGCGCGCCGGTCGTTTTGAATTGGCAAATGAGGGAACGCTGCTACTTGATGAAATCGGCGAGATTTCGCCGGCCTTTCAAGCCAAGCTGTTGCGTGTCTTGCAGGAAGGCGAGTTGGAGCGAGTCGGCGGCACCAAAACGCTACAGGTCGACGTGCGCCTCATATGCGCCACCAACAAGGACCTCGAGACGGCCGTCATAAAAGGGGAGTTCAGGGCCGACCTTTATTACCGCATCAATGTGGTGCCAATTATCCTGCCTCCGCTCAGAGAGCGACCCGGCGATATTCCACGCCTTGCGAACGCCTTCCTCAATCGATTCAACAAGGAGAACGATCGCGCACTCGCCTTCGCGCCGTCGGCGCTTGACCTGATCTCGCAATGCTACTTCCCTGGTAACGTCCGCGAGCTCGAGAACTGCGTCCAAAGGACGGCCACACTTGCGCGTTCAAGGACGATCACGCCATCCGATTTCGCCTGTAAGAAGAGCCAGTGCCTTTCCTGGCTCCTCTGGAAGCGAGCCGACCGCTCGAATGGCGGCAATACCATCGACGATCTCGCACGGGTCAACGCAGTGCCGGTCGGATTGCGGCTGCCGGCCAGTCGCATCGGTGCCTCCGCAGGCAACGTATCTCCCCTTGCGGCCGGCGATCCAAACGATCCCGCTTGTCCCCCGCGTCTGACGGAACGCGACCGGCTGATCGACGCGATGGACAAGGCCGGTTGGGTTCAGGCCAGGGCGGCTCGTATCCTCGGCCTCACGCCGCGGCAAATCGGCTACGCGCTGCGCCGGCATGGTATCGAGGTGAAGAAATTCTAGACGTCGTGATGACGTCAAACGTAAGCCCGGAGTAGTCTCCCTCACACCCTTCGCGCCCAAGGCTGGTAGCCTTCGCGACCCGATTTGCTTGTCCACTGTCGGAAGCCCGACAAAGGTGTGTCGGAGCAATCCGACGGAATCCGACACGAAAGCCAATTCGTGAACCAAAACCGCTCTTTGAGCTGGCATAGCTCTTGCGGTTTGAACTGCGACATTCACCCAGCAACGGAGCCGTTCGATGTCCGCACCGGCAATTTCGCTTGAGAGCCTCAGCACGACATTCGGTGACCAGTTGCTTGCCACCGTGAAAGCCGGTGGCTGCGCGTCTTCGTCCTGCGGCTCGTCGATAAAGCCGGACGACACGGATCCGGCTGTCTGGGACAAGATCAAGGATCACCCCTGCTTTTCAGAAGAGGCGCATCACTATTTCGCGCGCATGCACGTCGCGGTCGCGCCCGGCTGCAATATCCAGTGCAACTACTGCAATCGCAAATATGACTGCGCCAACGAAAGCCGGCCTGGGGTGGTCTCCGAAAAGCTGACACCCGACCAGGCGCTACGCAAGGTGGTCGCGGTCGCCAACGAGGTGCCGCAACTTTCCGTGCTCGGCATCGCCGGACCGGGCGATGCCTGTTACGACTGGAAGAAGACGAAGGCAACGTTCGAACGAGTTGCCAGGGAAATCCCAGACATCAAGTTTTGCATCTCCACGAATGGGCTCGCGCTGCCGGACCATGTCGATGAGCTTGCCGACATGAATGTCGATCACGTGACGATCACCATCAACATGGTCGACCCTGAGGTCGGTGCAAAGATCTATCCTTGGATCTTTTACGACCATCGCCGCTACGTCGGCATCGAAGCCGCCCGGATCCTGCACGAGCGGCAGATGTTGGGTCTGGAGATGCTGACCGCGCGCGGCATCCTCACCAAAATCAATTCGGTGATGATCCCCGGCGTGAACGATGAGCATCTGATCGAGGTGAATAGATGGGTCAAGGAGCGAGGCGCGTTCCTGCACAACCTCATGCCGCTGATTTCGGACCCGGCGCACGGCACGCACTACGGACTGAGCGGGCAACGCGGCCCAAACGCAATGGAGATGAAGGCTCTTCAGGATCGTGTCGAAGGCGGCGCCCAGTTGATGCGCCACTGCCGGCAGTGCCGGGCAGATGCCGTCGGCCTGCTCGGTGAGGATCGTGGCCAGGAATTCACAGTCGACCGGATTCCCGGCGAGGTCACCTACGATGCCAGCAATCGCAAGGCCTATCGGGAGCTGGTCGCGGAGGAGCGCCGTGATCACGTGGCGGCTAGGAGAGAAGCGATCGGATTGGTCAAGGCAGCGAGCCCCGGCAAGTCCCTTCTCTTCGCAGTGGCCACCAAGGGCGGCGGCCGCGTCAATGAACATTTCGGCCATGCGAAGGAATTCCAGGTTTATCAAGCCTCGCCGAGAGGGATCAGCTTTGTCGGGCATCGGAAGGTGGAGCAGTATTGCCTCGGCGGCTGGGGCGGAGAAGCTGCCCTCGATGGCGTCATCGCAGCGCTTGAGGGCATAGATTTCGTGCTGTGCGCCAAGATCGGAAATTGCCCGCAGGATCAGCTCGCGGACGCTGGAATCCGAGCCACCGACGCTTATGCCCATGACTATATCGAGACCGCAATCAGCGCGATTTACGCCGCCGCGTGTGGGACCCCCGCACTCGCGGCGACGGCCTGAGCTGTCTCATTCATTCGGACCAGGAGTTAAAATGGCTTTCAAGATCATCGCATCCCAATGCACCCAATGCGGCGCCTGCGAATTCGAGTGTCCCTCCGGCGCGATCAAGTTCAAAGGCGAGAGCTATGTGATCGAGCCGCAAAAGTGCACCGAGTGCGAGGGGGTCTTCGATGCGCAGCAATGTGCCTCGGTATGCCCGGTGCCGAAGACCTGCGTTCCTGCGTGACGAACATTGGGCTGCCGACATGGTCGGGGATGCCTTCGCAGGACGCCTGGAACGCCTTTGTTCACAATCTGCAGCCTCAAGAGAAATCAGGGAACGGACATGTCGCTCGGACGCGAAGAGGAGGTCGAAATCCGCAGGCCTCCACGATTCATGCCGGGAGAGCGGGTACGTGCCACTCGCCACATAAAAAATGACGGCACCTATCCTGGCAGGGAGATCGGCGAAAATCTCGTGCGGAAGGGCGACGAGGGATATGTGCGCGACATTGGCACCTTTCTCCAGCAGTTCTTCATCTATGCGGTCGAATGGATCGACCGTGGCACCGTCGTCGGCATGCGAGCGCGTGAACTGATGAGCCTCGACAAAGCCGAGGCGCCCTGCAGTGCTGAAAACGATACCAATGAAGGGACGGCCAGATGAAAGTCATGATCCGCAGGACCGATGCTGGCTTGTCGGCGTATGTCCCCAAAAAGGACCTCGAAGAGCCGATCATCAAGCTTGAGAAGGAAGAGTTGTGGGGCGGAACTGTGACGCTCAGGAACGGGTGGCGGCTCCTCCTACCCGATCTTCCACGGGATACGCGTCTGCCGATCACCGTCGAGGCAAGGAAGGTTTCCGAAGAGGACTGATGCTGCCCCTTGATAGGTGCGTCGCGAGGAACGAGCATGAACACGATCCTGACATCGGGCCACCTCGTCATCGTGCGGGACAGTTTTGCCGAAAAGCTGCTTGACTTGGCGAAGGAAGCGCTCGCCGCCGATGAGGTGATCCCCTATCTCGGTCCGGGTCTTCTTGGGTTCAACTGTGCGGAACCGCCTGTGCCGCATACGCCGGAGCTCGTTGCCGCGGCACTCAATGCGCGGGCGCCGGCCCCTTCCAGGATCCGCACCAATATGTGGTCGGTTGCGCAGTTCATCGAACAGCGCCGGCATCGCCGGACGCTTCAAGCTTGGATGACCGACATATTCGCAGCGCCGGTGGCGCCGACCCTCCTCCACGCCTGGCTCGCAAGGCTGCCGCTCTCCCTCATCGTCGACAGCTGGTACGACGGCGCGATGCGCACGGCTCTCGTAGAGACCGGCCGAACGGACGTCGTTGAGATACAAGGCGTCACGCGGGCGAACGAAATCGGTAACGTTTGGACGAAAACCTACGATTTGTGCGGGAGGGAACTCGACCCCCGATCGGGGGCGAAGACGGTTCTCTATACACCTCACGGGAGTATTAGGCCGGCGCAAAACTTTCTCGTCGCAGATTCCGACTATGTCGAAGTCCTGACCGAAATCGATATCCAGACACCGATCCCAGACCTGGTGAAGGAACGGCGCATCACCCGTGGATTTTTCTTCGTTGGCTGCCGCTTCAACGATCAGATGCTGCGCACCTACGCCAGGCAGATCATGAAGCGCTCCCGAGGTCCATATTGCGCGGTAATGGACGCGGAAACGCTGACCAGAAACGAAGCGCGTTTCCTTGCGGCAAGCGGAATCACGGTGATCGACATGCCAGTAGGTGAAGCCGCGGCTCGGCTTATAGGAACGCGCCCTGCTGCAGGTGGTGGACAGGATTAACAATGGCGGGCCCCTTTGATGATTGGTCCTTCGGCTTGCCTCGAAGGCGCAAAATGCAGTCGGGAATCAACCGTGAGCAGTGATGCTATCGGCAGCGCAACGAACGCTCTGAATTCGTTGACCGATGTGGAAGCGGCGCGCTGGGGCCGGGATTTGAGTACGCTGTTGCGCATCACGCGTATGAATTTGCGCCATCCGTGGCAGGTTGCCCTCGCTATGGGCTCGACGATCATGGCGGCAATCCTCCAGTTGCTCATTCCCCAGCTTCTCGGCCGGGCTGTCGACCAGACCCAGACAGTTATCGGGGGCGGTGTCGCGGGGAGCGCGGCAGGACAAGCGCTCTGGGCCCCGGCTCTCCTGCTGCTCGCCGTCAGCGCGCTGCGCGGCGTTTTCACGATGGCGCAGAACTATTTTGCCGAAGCCGTCGGGCATCATGTCGCGTACGAACTGCGGCTCGCCTACTACGACAAGATCCAGCGTCTCAGCTTTTCCTTTCACGACCGGGTCCATTCAGGCGATCTGATCACCATCGGAATGCTCGATCTCCAAGGCGTGCGGATGTATTTTTCCACCGCGCTCGTTCGCGTGGTCCTGCTCACCATGCTGATCGGGATCGGCGCCTACATGATGATCTCGACCGATCCCATGCTCGGCCTGGTCGCGCTGAGCTTCGTGCCTTTTGTCGCCTGGCGCTCATCGACCACACAGCTTAGGCTGCGCGCCACCTGGCTCGACCTCTATGAGCGCCTTTCGGTACTAAGCCGCGTGATGAAGGAAAATCTCGCAGGCATCCGCGTGGTCCGCGCTTTTGCGGCTCAAGCCTATGAGATGCTGAAGTTCGACGGCGCTTCCAAGAACGCGCTCGACCTCGCCCACGACCGAGTTGACATCTACGTGCCCAGCACGTCGGCGATGACCTTGTCCTTCTTTTTCGCAATGGGATTGGTGCTCTGGATCGGTGGCAGCAAGCTCGTCGCTGGCGAGATAAGCGTCGGAACGGTGGCGACCTTCCTGACCTTCATGACAATCCTGCAAATGCCAGTCCGCCAGATCGGCCTCATGGTCAATGCCTTTGCCCGCGCTTCTAGCTGCGGTTCGCGGCTTTTCGGTCTCCTCGACCAGGAGATCACAATCAGGGATGCTCTCGAGGCCAGACCGCTCGAGATAAGCGACGGCACTCTGCGCTTCCACAATGTCTCGTTTGCGTACCCCAGCGCCGAAAACCGCGCCATTCTGAAGAACCTCAGCTTTGAGGCCCGTAGAGGCGAGACGATCGCGATCGTCGGTCCGCCGGGTTCGGGCAAATCGACGATAGCTCATCTGGTCCCCCGCTTTTATGACGTGACCGGTGGCGCCATCACGCTGGACGGCCAGGACATACGCAATGTCACCCTCGCGACGCTTCGCAAGGCGGTCGCCGTCGTACAGCAGGATGCATTCCTATTCACCACTACGATCGAGAACAACATCGCTTATGGCGATCCCTGGGCGAAGAGACAGCGAATCGAACGCGCTGGCGAATTCGCCCAGCTCCACAACTACATCCTCGGGCTCCCAGCGGGCTACGAGACGGTCGTGGGCGAACGCGGCGTCTCTCTCTCTGGCGGCCAGCGCCAGCGTCTCACGATTGCTCGCACCATGATGCTGCGCCCCTCCGTCGTCGTTTTCGACGACTCAACGGCCGCGATCGATGCCGGCACCGAGCAGCGCATCCGCGCGGCGATGCGGCGCTTCGCCAAGGATCGGGTGACGATCATCATCGCGCACCGGCTGAGTGCGCTTATGCATGCCGATCAGATCCTTTTTGTCGATAACGGCGAAATCGTAGAACGCGGCACGCATCAAGAGCTTTTGGCGAAGCGGGGACGCTACAGGGCCCTTTACGATCTCCAGACGCGCCCGGGTGATGACATTATGACCCAGTATGGGGGCGCCCGCTGATGGCGCAGGGCCGCGCCGGCGAACTCGAAGCCGAACGTGATGACGGCAGACGCCCTCCGCGCGCGGTTGTCGGTTCGCACCGCATCGAGGAGGAGATGTTCGGCCGGGCTTTCGACAAGAGCATCCTCCGGCGCATCTGGGCCTTCGTCCGTCCCTATCGGGCCAGGGTAGTCATCACGATTGCAGCAATGCTGATCTTCACGGGGACGCAGCTTCTCATCCCGTTGATCATCCGCTACGCGATCGACCAGGGCATGAACCCGGCAAGGACCGATCGCTCAGCCCAGCTTGCGGCCGTCGGCGCGTTCGTCTTGGCGATTTTGGTCAATTTCGCTGCCGGCTACATGCAGGAAACTGTGGTTGGGAAAGTGGCCGAAACTGTCCTGTTCGACATCCGCCGCGCCATGTTTGGCCATCTGCAGAACGTTTCGCTCTCCTTCATGGACAAGACCGAGGTCGGACGCCTCATGTCGCGCCTGCAAGGCGACGTCAACTCCATACAGGAATTCCTCGAAACCTCGGTATATTCCGTAGGCGATGTTGCGCTCCTCTTCGGCATCGTTTTCGTAATGCTGTCGCTCGACTTCCGCCTCGGCCTCCTGACGCTCTCGGTTCTGCCGGTCCTGGTGATCGTCCGCATTGTCTGGCTGCCGCGTGCCCGCGACGCCTTCATGGCTGCACACGAGACTAATTCCGTCGTCAACGGCGCGCTGGCCGAAGCCATTCACGGCGTGCGCACCGTCCAGTCCATGGACCGCCAGCAGGTGAATTTCATTCTCTTTGACGACAAGGCCCATGCCAACCTCAGGACCCACCTGATCGCTGCCAAATATGCACTGCTCATGGTGCCTATCGTCGATGGCCTCACCGGCCTCGCCATGGCCGCCGTCATTGTGGTCGGCGGCTCGATGGTCATGAATGGCCGCATAGATGTGGGCGTATTGGTAGCCTACCTGTTTTACATCCAGCGCTTCTTTGACCCGATCCGCTCACTCACCCTGCAATATTCCATCATGCAGCGCGCCATGGCCTCAGGCAAGCGCCTGACCGATGTGCTCGACGTCAAGATCGATGTTCAGGACAAACCCAATGCCGAGGTGCTTTCGCCTGAGATGGACGGCTCGGTCGAGTTCAGGGACGTCACCTTCGGCTACAATCCGAACCGTTCGGTGCTGAAAAATGTCTCCTTCCGGGTCAATCCCGGCGAGACGGTCGCACTGGTCGGGCCGAGCGGTTCTGGCAAATCGAGCGCGATGGCCCTGGTCCACCGCTTCTATGATGTTCAGCAGGGCCAAGTGCTGGTCGGCGGACATGATGTGCGCGATCTCACCCAGGAATCGCTCGGCCGCCAGGTGGCCATGGTGCTGCAGGAGCCGTTCCTGTTCACCGGGACGGTCTTCGAGAACATTCGATACCACAAGACAGAGGCCACGCGCGACAAGGTGATCGAGGCCGCCAAGGCGGTCGGCGCCCACGACTTCATAATGAGCCTCGCCGACGGGTATGAGACCCAACTTGGCGAACGCGGCGACAACTTATCTCTCGGCCAGCGCCAGCTTATCAGTTTCGCCCGCGCCCTCGTCGCCGACGCCAAGATCCTCGTGCTCGACGAAGCTACCGCCAACATCGACAGCTACACGGAAATGCAGATTCAGAAGGCTCTGATAAAGCTGCTTGAAGGCCGCACTGGCCTCGTCATCGCCCACCGTCTTGCCACGACCCGGGGTGCCGACCGCATCATCGTGCTTCAGAATGGCCAAGTTATTGCGACTGGCAACCACGATCAGCTAATAGCCATGGGGGGCCTGTATTCCAAACTCTACAATCTCAACTACGCCTCCTTTGACGATATTCCAGAACACGATACGACCGTACAAGCCGGCTCCCAGACCTGACGTCTTGGCGGCCTTGTGGTACTGACATTGACTTCGGGCGTGCCGGCGGACACTCAGGCCGCCGCAGACGAGGAAGCAGGCAGCATTCATGCAAAGCACTCGCGCGGATCGTGAGGACCGGCTGCGAACGATTTCCTCCAGCGTCGTTATCCGACCGCGGTGCACGCCGCGACATCGGGCGAACTCGCTCCAGGTGGTGTCGCTCGGCGTAGCAAAGCCGCTCGCGAGCGCGCCCTCAACAGCGCCGTAGCGAGTGACGGCTTTGCTACCGCCGAGCCGCTGATGAAGCTGGATGCGGGAGCCGCCACCGGCGCCGCCCCGGTCGAGAAGAACCTCTGCGGCCGGCTATGGGCAATGACTAGCGCGAGCGCGACGAGCAGACGCGTGCCGGCACCGTGGCGCGCTCGGCCATCATCTCCTTAGGATCGTGCAGTCTCGCACGGTGCCCAGATGCCGGCCAACGCACAAACCCGGCAATCTGTGCCCCCGGTTCGTCGTCAGTTTGGCCTCCCTCACGATTTCCCAATCCCCACCACGTGCACGCTCGAGCAATGTGAGGGAGCGCAGTTACAACGATTTACCTTCGGATCAGACCGCGAATTTCATGGTCAGCCAAGTCGAGCCATGATTTCGGATTGAATGGTCGTCGCGGTGTATAGGGAAGCATCTAGCGGCAGATTCCCAAATGCCAGCTGACAAAGAAGGTAGTTAGCACCTGCCTCTTCCAACTGACTGAGCAGAGCTTCTCGCACAGACGCTGCTGATCCTACCACGCACAATTCACTCTCGACTGCCGCATCGAAGGTCAGCGGCAGGTTGGGTGGAGTGGGGATAGCGTTAAGCTCGTAAAGGAATTGGAAGCTCTTGAGCCATCTTTCGTAAGCAGGTGCCGCGAGCGAATAGGCATGTGTGTCACAACGCCCAACCACGACCATGCGGAGCAATCCAATAAATGGCGCTCGATCGCCCGCGCCAGTGTTGTCCTCTTGATAGGCGCGGAACGCATCAGTAGTTTTGCGAACAGAAGAGGAAGGTCCTACACACGCGATATTTGCTCCATTCGCAGCGGCCCAGGCTGCGGACTCGGGTCGATTGGCGGCGACCCATGTCGGCGGATGTGGACGCTGATGAGGTCTTAGCGTCAAAGGAACGTCATTGAGCTCAAAATGGCGGCCTTGATAGCACAGCGTGCCAACCTTCATGGCATTAACAAGTATTTCAACAAGAATTTCGCTGGCTTCCGCATAGCGGCCCGGCACCGCGTCCGCACCAATCCCGAAGTAACCCAATTCGATCGGGAGAGCACCGCGCCCTATGCCCAGTTCGAGCCTGCCACCGCTCAACTGGTCCAGCATACAGATCTCTTCGAACGCACGCAGCGGATGATAAAGCGCAAGCAGCATCACCAAGGGTCCGAGACGCAGGCGCCGGGTGCGCTGGGCGACGCTCGATAAGAACAGATTCGGCGATGGACCTCTCCCATGGGGGGTACAGTGGTGCTCTGCGAGATGATAGGCATAGAACCCTAGCTGATCGCACGCCTCTGCTAATATCAGGCGATCTTCGTACTGCCGGGCGATATCGAGGCCGTCCTCGTCCAGATGATCGAAGATGCCGAAGGCTAGGTTTGAAGGAAAGACGTTTGTCACTCGATATTGTCCCCGATTTTAAAGAAAAATGTTGTCGTGCTTGGGTGACCAAGCAAGTCTAAAGATAGCAATGTGTGATATCGGATTAGCGTCAGCGTACCGAACGAGCAGAGCCTGACGCTCCCCTCCCCGTGGTGCTTGGTATGTTTAAGCTTCCAACTATATCGCGAGCGGCAGCAAGAAATGCATCCAATTGCTCTTTTGTGCCGATGCTGACGCGGATGCAATGTTCCAAACCATTGTCCGGAAAGTAGGCAACGAGTATCTTTTGCCTTTCCAAGGCTGCTTGCCACCATGAGCCGTCCTGTCCCGCTGGCACACGGGCTAGCAAGAAATTTGCGTGGGAGGGCGTTACGGAAAATCCAAGTTGCGACAGTGCGGCTGTCACTCGCTGTCGTTCATGTCTGATGTGCTTGTGGTTCTCTGCGTAGGCGCCGCGATGCGCAAGCACGCTGATACCAACCGCATGCCCGATCACGTTCATGTTGAAGACGTTCTGGATGTTGCGCAGCCTGCCAATAATCTCAGGGTGACCGAAACCGAAACCGACGCGAATGCCGGCGGCGGCATAGCTCTTCGAAAATGTTCTCAAGATCAGAAGGTTCGAATAACGGTTGATGAGGCGCAGCCCGTGATCGGGTGCAAAGTCGACGTAGGCCTCATCAAGGACGACCAGGCGATCCGATTGTGCCACGAGGCGTTCGATATTGCTTATCGAGAGGAATGTTCCGGTCGGATTGTTTGGATTGGCCACCAGAATGAACTTGGCGTCTTTTGCCGGACCGGAAAGCAATTGCTCCATTGGGAGCGAATGAGTTTGACATCCGATCTCGAGAAACTCAGCACCATGCAACATGGCAAGTTTGCGGTTGAACGAAAACCCTGGCGATATCATCGCCACCTTGTCGCCAGGGGCGAGGAAAGCTCTGTAGATGAGTCCGAGCAGTTCAGACGACCCGTTGCCTGCGATGACCTGATCCGTGGATACGCCATAGGTATTGGACGCTGCTTCCCTCAAGCTGATGTTATCGTCGTCCGGATACAGATACTGGCGCTGGAGGGCCGCCACTGCACTTTGCATTATGATTGGCGGCAACGGAAACGGGTTCTCATTCGTATTCAGCTTGACAAAACTTTTGTCCGGCGCTGGTCCGTTGGACGGCAGAGCATCTAACTGCCGCGTCCCTTGCGGAAGAGACGAAAGCACAGCTTGCAGTTTTGCATCGGACATATTTTATCTCCGTTTCAGTCGCACAGGGGCATCCGTATGAGCTCGCAACGAGAGCAACATGGCGGACGGATTGACGATGGCAGCGTCGCCTTTCACAAGATGGTCGCAACGCCGGCTGCCACGGGAATTCGGCCAGGCTGTCCTCGGTCGGATCGACTTGACGCGGACGCGGATCTGCATCCCTGCGCGGGCCAAGCCGCTAAGCGGTCTCAGCTAATCCGCCTGAGTCAAGCTTTCACAGACGCTTGACCTCGATGCCGTATTTCCTCAGCACGTAGCCAATCTGGCGCGGGGTCAGTCCAAGCAGGCGCGCCGCCTTTGCCTGCACCCAGCCACATCTTTCCATGGCAGCAATGACGCGCTCGGCGTCGGTGGTCCTCGCGCCCAATGAGTGGGTTGCTCCGGCAGGCGGGACTGGGGTGGCGGCCGAACGAGCGGCCGCATCCGGCGGCGTGGCCGGATTCACTGCCTCTGGGAGGATTGGCGCTGGTTGCAGCGCGGCCTTGCCCGATCTGCTCTTCCGCAGCGCCTCGGCAAAGCATTGGTCGTGGGAGCACGCAAAGTCGTTTCTCCCGATTGATCGTCCCTCCGCCAGGATCGCTGTCCGGTGCACGCAATTTTCAAGCTCGCGAATGTTGCCGGGAAATTCACATTTCATCAGTACTTCAATCGCACGCGCATCGAAGGTCAGCGTACGGCCGTTCTCATCGTTGAAATTCTTGAGAAACTCAGCTGCGAGGAGCGGAATATCGCTGCGCCTTTGGCGTAATGCCGGCACCAGCAAGGGAACCACGTTGATGCGATAATATAGGTCGGCGCGGAACTCATTCCTTGCAACCGCCTCTTCAAGGTTCCTGTTCGTGGCGGCAATCACGCGAACGTCGACCTTGATGGTCTGGTTGCTGCCGACGCGCTCAAACTCCTGCTCCTGCAGCACGCGCAGTAGCTTTGCCTGGAAGGAGGCCGAGATCTCGCCGATCTCATCCAGAAACAACGTCCCCTTGTCGGCGAGCTCAAAGCGACCCTTGCGGGAATTGAACGCGCTTGTGAAGGCACCCTTCTCATGACCGAACAATTCGGATTCCAGGACTGTCTCTGGCAGCGCTGCACAATTGAGTTTGATGAAGGGCCGCTTGGCGCGCGGCGACAACTCGTGAATTGCCTTGGCGACCAGCTCCTTCCCGGTACCGGATTCGCCTCGCAACAGAACCGTGGTCTTTGCCTTAGCTACCACTGCGATCTTCTCGAGCAGCGCGCTTAGCGCCGGACTATCGCCAATCATCCCCTTGACGTGAACCTTCTTGCGCTGCGGTGCAGGGTGCTTGACATCAGAGAATTGCGTTTGCAGCCGATCTTCCACCTCTGTCGGTCGTTCGCGGTCGCCCGCGGAGAAGCGGTGCAACTTGACTGTCTGTCCCACCATGTTGGCGATCATGGTGAGCAGCCGGACATCATAATCGAGCCGATACGTTGACCTGCTGTCCAAGGCGCGGTCGATAGTCAGCGTGCCTACGGCGTTCCCATCAACACGAATAGGAACGCCGATGAACGACACGGGGTCGGAGGCCCCAAGCACCTCTATGTCAGCGGCAGTGAAGGCCGAATGCACCGCCATGTTCTCGGCGACGAGCGGCGTGTCCGTCGTCACAATCCGATCGATTGCCTTGCGCGGCAGACGCATCCGGGAGCGCTCATCGCTGTTCTCGTCGCAGCCGGTGACTACGGTGATGTCCAGTATGCCCTCAGCGTCGAAGAGAGCGATGAAGCCGTGCCGCATCTGCACAAACGAGGGCAGGAGATCGACGACCTTGGCCAACGTGACTTCGAGCCGGGCGGGGTCGGTGAGTACTTTCGATATTTCGAAGATGCCGGTAAGCGCGTGCTCGTGCGATGGCACAAAAGGGACCGCGGTGTTCGTCTCGGACTTTGGGTAAGCCCTTTTCGCATCCGGAAGCGAAATGCGGCACTCGCTGGCATTTTGTTCTGATTTGGGAATGTTGTGGTGCATGTGATCCTCGATCTCGCGCCATGAAATGCATGCCGGCGGCATGTGCGCCCGCGACGTCGCGGGCAAGCGCGAAAATGCTCTGACGTGAACTCGTGCCACCGCCGTGTGGTCGAGTACAAAGCGGGTCGACCCCTGACGCATCGCTTGGCTCTCCCTCCACGAAGCTTGGCCACGTTCTCGGCTTGCACGGGGGCAACCACACGTTGATTTTCAAAAGACTGGAGCGAGGCGGGATAGTCAATCGAGCTTTCTTTCATTCGTGAAAGGAAACCTCGCGGCCTATGATAGAATTCATCAGTTCTAATTTTTGTCGGCGATGTTGAACGACAGAAATACGGCGCCGGCGATGCGGTGCCCGAGCGGCTGACCGCGCCGAGTATAAATTGCCGGGCCGTGCCATTCACCAGCGCCTGTGAACCAGGGGCGGGAGCGATAATCACTGCCGACGACACTGGTCGGTCGCGGCAACCGCCATTTCCGATATTGATGACGCAGATAAGGCGGCGGCGGCGCATGTGAAGGCGCGAAGCTGGCGGTCGAGCGCGGCTTTCTCGGCGGTGCTCGGAACTTCTGAACCGCATCGTCGCGGTCAGCACCAGCGGCGTCAATCCCTACGTCTCGACGTCGCTTTCAAGCTGTCGCTGCAGCGGCAGCGCGGCAAAGAACACGGCAATTCTCCGCTCTGGTGCCAGCGATGCGGCCCTTCCCAAAGTCGGCAAACCGAGGAGCCCACCACGATGTGCAGCAAAACCGCAAGCCAGAGAGATCGACCGGCAATCTGCCGGAGAACATCAAGCGCGTGCTGGACGGCGGCCTTGTCATTCCCGTCTTGTGCCACCGCATTCATCCCATCATTGGCGAGCCCAACGTCAGTTCAGGTCATGCGGATCCATTTGGCATGGGTATTGCGGCGGCGTTGGTGCAGCGTTCGACCGGAGCGCCGCGATAGGGAGAAGCCCGGGAGAAGTCACGCCACCTCGATCCGGTCAGGGAGAGAGAAACAGTGTCAGCTGCACAAGTCCGCGGCGCGAGTCCCGCGCCCCGCAAACCCTTCTATGCCAAGCTTTACGCGCAGGTGCTTGCCGCCATCGCCCTCGGCGTCGCAATTGGCTATTTCTATCCGGGAACCGGCGAGAGCCTGAAGCCGCTGGGTGATGCCTTCATCAAGCTGGTCAAGATGATCATCGCGCCTGTCATCTTCCTGACAATTGCGACCGGCATTGCCGGCATGAACGATCTTCACAAGGTCGGCCGGGTCGCCGGCAAGGCAATGGTCTATTTCCTCACCTTCTCGACGCTCGCGCTGATCGTCGGCCTGATCGTCGCCAATGTCGTCCAGCCTGGCGCCGGCCTCAACATCGATCCGGCCTCGCTCGATGTCCAGGCCGTGAATACCTATGCCGCAAAGGCCCACGAGCAGTCGGTCACCGGCTTCCTGATGAACATCATCCCGCCAACGATAGTCGGCGCCTTCGCGGAAGGCGACATCCTGCAGGTGCTGTTCTTCTCGGTTCTGTTCGGCATGGCGCTCGCGATGGCCGGAGAGACGGGCAAGCCTGTCGTTTCCTTCCTTCAGGCGCTCATCGCGCCTGTCTTCAAGCTCGTCGGCATTCTGATGAAAGCCGCGCCGATCGGCGCTTTCGGCGCAATGGCCTTCACCATCGGCAGATATGGCATCGGTTCGGTCGTCAACCTCGCGATGCTGGTCGCGACGTTCTATTTCACCGCCTTCCTCTTCGTGTTCGGGGTTCTCGGCGCGGTCTGCCGCTACAACGGCTTTTCGATCTGTTCTCTCATTCGCTACATCAAGGAAGAGCTGCTGCTTGTCCTCGCAACGTCCTCCTCGGAGGCCGCGCTCCCCTCGCTCATGCAGAAGATGGAGAAGGCGGGCGCCAGGCGTTCGGTTGTGGGTCTCGTCATCCCGGCCGGATATTCGTTCAATCTGGACGGCACGAATATCTACATGACCCTGGCGGCCCTCTTCATCGCGCAGGCGACGAACACGGATCTGTCAATCGGCGATCAGGTGCTGCTGCTGCTCGTTGCGATGCTTTCCTCCAAGGGCGCTGCAGGTGTAACAGGTGCGGGCTTCATCACCCTGGCTGCTACGCTCGCCGTAGTTCCGAGTGTTCCCGTTGCTGGGATGGCACTGATACTCGGCATCGACCGCTTCATGTCCGAATGCCGGGCGCTGACGAATTGCGTCGGCAACGCAGTGGCATCCCTCGTCGTTGCCCGCTGGGAAGGAGAATTGGACCGAGCGCAGATGAAAGCCGCCTTCTGCGGTCATCAGCTTGCCGAGGCATCAAACCGGCTATCCTCCGCCGAGTAAGGGCGACGCACCGCGACCGGTTTCGCCAAGCTGGTCACATGACCTGAACGATCGACTCGCAGGCTCTAAACGGCGCCTCACGGACCATGTATCAGAAGCGCTAAATGTGTGAGTGCAAATCGTCGCCGCCCTAAGCGAATGAACCTTCCGTTATACCCGGCCGGTCTACGTCTGGAGTAGTCCAATACGCTGTCGATCATTCAGTATGCGGGCGTCTTCACTTTGCCCACCCGAAACCATTGTCGAATCGCGCTAGGTGACAGAGAGCCAGCCTGCGTCAAAAACCAATCAGAATAGGACCCATGACCAAGCGCCCCACAATTGCCGATCTCGCCCGCGAAGCCCGAGTCAGCGTAGCAACGGTCGATCGGGTTCTGAACGCCCGCCATCCGGTGCGCGAGGAGACCGCGCGGCGGGTCCACGACGCCGCCCACGCGATCGGCTATCATGCTGCCGGGCTCATCAAGCAGCGCTTGCGGCGAGACCTACCGTGCTACCGTCTGGGCTTCATCTTGAGAAAACCGGCCCAGCATTTCTACCAAGACTTTGCGCGCGAGGTCGAAGCGTCGGTCAATTTGGCCCAGTCCTTCCACGGCATTCCGCTCATCCAATTCGCCCCGTCACATATGCCGAGCGACCTAATCGCACCGCTCAAGGATTTGGGCGCACGCTGCCATGCGATCGCGATGGTGGCACCGGACCACCCAAAAATTACAGCAGCGGTTGAGGACCTCAAGGCCAAAGGCATTCCGGTTTTCTCGCTGCTTTCCGACTTCGCCGCCGGCGTGCGACAGGGCTATATCGGCCTCAACAACCGCAAGGTGGGGCGCACGGCCGCTTGGATGGTGTCCAAGGTCGCAAAACGGCCCGGCAAGGTGGCGGTGTTTGTCGGTAGCCATCGTTTCCAGGGGCACGAGCTCCGTGACGTCGGCTTTCGCTCCTATTGCCGTGAGAACGCGCCGACGTTCGAGGTGCTCGATCCGCTTGTGAACCTGGAGAAACGGCAGGTCACCTACGAGGCAACGCTTGATCTCATGCAGCGGGAACCCGAGCTCGTCGGCTTCTATGTCGCCGGGGGCGGCATGGAGGGCGCCATCTCCGCGGTCCGGGAAGAGGGTAAAAGTCGCGATCTCGTCGCGATCGTGAATGAAATCACGCCGGAATCTCGGGCGGCACTCGCTGATAACATCATCACGATGGCGGTCGCCACGCCAATGCGCCGGCTTTCCCAGGAGCTGATAACGCTGATGACGCGGGCTATCGAGACCGGCACTGCTGAAACACCAGGACAGACATTTCTGCCGTTCGACATTCATCTGCCGGAAAATATATGAAACTGATGGCTTCTATCGTAAGCGGGGAAGTTTCCTTTCATAAATGAGAGAAAGTTGATTGATGATCCCATCCACGCGGGGTAGCCGCACCCCACAGGCCTCAGCCGCGGCCCAGGATGAAGCGCCAATTGGTGAACGGATCGGCCACGCGTTCAGGCGGAAGCGCGAGGTAAATTGCCTACTGAGTGGGGCTAGACATCTTCTGGGACTTCGCACGCGAAATCGGAGGCGGCAGTCAACTCAGCACCAACCCGGGCATGTGTTCTGCTCGTTCGTGGCCCTCGTACTCAGCAAGGAACTGCGCCGCTCTGCCGAGCCAAAGGCCTGACGCCCGAATGGCAACCGCTCCTACGCGATCGCGACCGCCTCCGCCCGAGACGCTCAATAGCTTTCAAGCAAAGGCGCCAGGCGAGATGCCTCCTGCAACATCATTTCCCGCATCCACAGGCTTGCCGGATCGGTATTGTGAAGCGCGGGCCATTGGACGGCCTCCGTGAATGCGGGATGAGGAAGTGGCGGCGGAAGTCCGACAATCCGCAGGGGTGTTGTTTTTGCGAAATGCTGCGCCAGCCGTAAGGGCATGGTCCCGATGCGGTTGGTGCCTGATATGACGGGCGCGATCAGGCTAAAGCCCTGTACGACGACCTCGATACGTCTCTCGAAACCGTGCTCGAGCAAATACCACTCCTCCATGGTGGGCTGCCGGGTGTGCCTGAATTTGAGCACGACATGCCCCATCGACAAGTATCGCTCGAATGTAAGTGGCTCTGACAGCTGCTTGTTCGTGCCGCAGCCTACGCATACGAGCATATCTTCGAACAGGGCTGCGCGAGGATGTTTCGACATGAACACTTCCGGCATAATCAGAAAATCAACGTCGCCGCGCCGGAGAAGCTCCTCGGGGTCGTCGCAAATAGGCAGACATTCGAAGCGGACGGCGGGAGCTTCCCGCGCAGTACGCTCTACGATCCTCTTAAAAAGCACGAGCGTGAGGTAATCGGAAAGCATGATTCGGAAGAGACGATCCGATTGGGCTGGGTTAAAGGCGTCGGAGGAAATAATCGATAGCTGGATGTGCAGCAATGCGTCCCGGACTGCTGGGGCAAGCCCCTCCGCGCGCGGTGTCAAAATGAGCTCGCGGCCGTTCATCGTAAATAGCTCATTACTGAAGTAGGCGCGTAACCGAGCGACGGCGGCGCTCATGGCCGGCTGGCTCAGGTTAATACTGTTGGCCGCGGCAGTGACTTTACGCTCCCTGATCAGAGCGTCCAGCACAACGAGGAGATTCAGATCCAGCCCCTTAAACCGCATATCCTGATCTATCCAGCGTGTGGATGGGCATCATCTAAACAATCAATTTTACGAATTTACGAACCATGCATTAGAGGAACGTAAATGACCGACGTCAAGCTCAAATCGACGGCGCCGCCACACGGGCGGGAACATCGAGAGAGCTCATTGGCGAGCCCCCACCGGCTGGCTCACCGTCGCTAACGACAACGGTTGAGTGCAGCCAACAACGCCGCCGCTTTGGCCGGGTAATGCGGCCCGCAAGAAACTATTTTGAAGAGAGGTCCTGAATGCGCCCTCAGGTGCAGTGGAAATTGTGCTGGGAAAACGAGTTGCAGCTCTCGGATCACGTCGAGCTCGCCCAGTTCTTTCGTAATACCTACGGGCCGACTGGGGCGTCCAACGCAGAACCGTTCGAAGGTAGTCGAAGCTGGGCCGGAGCCAGGCCTGAACTCCGCGCAATCGCCTATGATTCGAGCGGTGTAGCGGCTCACATGGGCATACTGCGCCGTTTCATCAAGGTTGACGCGGTCGATCTGTTGGTGGCTGAGCTGGGCCTGTACGGGGTACGTCCGGATCTTGAGGGTCTCGGAATCGCCCATTCAATCCATGTCATGCTTCCAATACTGCAGGAGCTTGGCGTTCCATTCGCTTTCGGAACCGTCCGGGACGCGCTGCGGAATCATGTTGAGAGGTTCGGGCGGCGATACAGCCCTTTGGCCGTTTTGTCGGGAATTCGCGTGCGCTCCACCCGACCAGAGGCGCGCCTCGACCTGCCGCCCACACGCATCGATGACGCACTCACCATTGTTCTGGCAGTTGGACGGCCGATCAGCGAATGGCCCACGGGCACGATGATCGATCGGAACGGACCAGAGCTATGAGCCGTCCCGATTGCTTGTACGAAGTGCGCCGTGAGTGCTCTGACGGCACCGGCCGTCGCAGCGTTTATCTGACGTTTGACGACGGTCCCAATCCACTTTTCACACCGGAGATTCTGGATGTGTTGGCAGAGCAGCGGGTGCCGGCGACTTTCTTCGTCATCGGCGCCTACGCCTTAGAGCACCCGGATCTAATCCAACGAATGTTTGCAGAAGGGCACGAGCTAGGCAACCACACGATGACTCATCCGGATCTGTACAAATGCGGCTTCGGCGAAGTGCAACGTGAGATCTTTGAAGCGAACGGCGCCATCATGAGGGCGTGCCCTCAGGCCTCGGTGCGCTATATTCGCGCGCCCTACGGCGCCTGGAGCGAAGAAGTCTTCACAGCGTCACAGATCGCCGGGCTGACGGCCCTCCATTGGTCCGTCGACCCTCGAGATTGGTCTCGCCCCGGGGTCGACGCGATTATCGATACCGTGCTCGCCTCTGTCCGGCCGGGCGCAATCGTACTCTTGCATGACGGATGCCCTCCCGGCGAGTTGAGCCAGGGCGCTCACGCCGGTCTGCGCGACCAGACGGTCACGGCGCTGTCCCGTCTGATTCCAGCACTTCATGAGCGCGGATTTGTAATCCGCTCACTTCCTCAACATCACTGAACAAACGAGATCCCATGACTCTTCTTGGTACAACCAGCACTGTGGCCATTTCGCTTTATGCACTGCTCTCGACTGCTTATAAGAGCATGCAGGGGATTTATGCTCTGCCGACAAACGACTCATCGGCGTTGGAGGATCTCGTCGGCTCCGATCAACTGCCCAGCGTGGATGTCATCGTCCCCTGCTTCAACGAGGATCCGCGCACGCTTTCAGAGTGCCTGGCGTCCATTGCAGACCAAGAATACGCCGGAAGACTTCGGGTCTATGTGGTTGATGACGGTTCTGGAAATCGCGAAGCCGTAGGAACTGTCCACGAAACCTACGCGCGCGACCCTAGGTTCGACATCATTTTGCTTCCCGAGAATGTTGGAAAGCGCAAGGCGCAGATCGCCGCGATACGCCGCTCATCCGGGGATTTGGTGCTTAACGTTGATTCAGACACGATACTCGCGTCCGACGTCATCACCAAGCTTGTACCGAAGATGCGAGATCCAGCGGTCGGCGCAGTCATGGGTCAGTTGATTGCCAGTAACCGGAGCGAGAGCTGGCTGACAAGGCTGATAGACATGGAGTACTGGCTGGCTTGCAACGAGGAGCGCGCGGCACAGGCTCGCTTCGGTGCCGTTATGTGCTGTTGCGGCCCATGTGCCATGTACCGCCGGTCTGCGCTCCTTTTGTTACTGGACCAGTACGAGTCGCAATTTTTTCGGGGCAAGCCAAGCGACTTCGGGGAGGATCGCCATCTCACTATCCTCATGCTGAAAGCAGGCTTTCGAACCGAGTACGTTCCGGGCGCCATCGCGGCCACAGTCGTTCCGAACAGACTCGGACCGTATCTGCGCCAACAACTCCGTTGGGCACGAAGCACATTCCGGGACACGCTGCTTGGGCTGCGCTTGCTGCCCGGCCTCAATAGCTATCTCACGTTGGACGTGGTCGGACAGAATCTCGGGCCGCTACTCCTCGCCCTATCGGTACTAACGGGCCTCGCACATTTCGCACTGACAGGCACTGTGCCTTGGTGGACAGGACTGATGATTGTGTCCATGACCATGCTCCGATGCAGCGTGGTAGCATTTCGTGCTCGACAGTTTCGATTTCTGGGCTTTTCCCTGCACACGTTCATCAACATCTTTCTCTTACTTCCTTTGAAGGCCTACGCGCTGTGTACATTGAGCAATAGCGATTGGCTGTCGCGAAGCTCTGCTGTCGCTACATCGAACACTGGGGGAAAACAGACCCCCACCCAAACTCCGATCACTGGATCAAGCAGGGCAGAATTCTCACCGCATGCGGCTCCGCTTCGCAGGCTCAATCTTGTGCGGATTCTTCGGGATTAGCGCTGTCGAGCAACATCTGCGGCGACGAGTGATCGCTAATTACCGAGGTGGACGAGAGGTGGACGAGTTTGACCCAGAACATGAATCATCAGTTGCTCGATCGGGAATTGGCCGCAGACGATCCGTGGCGCCTCGACGGCAATCCGTTCGAGCGGGAGCGCCACACGCAAATGCTCCAGCTCGCGCTTGCCCAAGGCTCCATTACAAATGCCCTCGAAGTCGGGTGCGCTGCCGGCGCATTCACGGAAAAACTAGCTCCCAACTGCCAAGGGCTCACCGTCATCGATGTGGTGGCGCAAGCGATTGCTCGAGCACGTCAACGGATAAAGGAGCCGTCGCGCATCAACTGGATAGTCTCCGATGTTCAACAGTTTTCGACCGACGAGTTGTTTGACCTGATCGTTGTGGCGGAGGTCCTATACTACCTCGAAGGCATAGCCGAGATGCGCGCGGCCGTCAAAAACCTGGTGCGGGTGCTTGCGCCAGGCGGGCATCTGATCTTCGGATCGGCAAGGGATGCTAATTGCCGTCGCTGGGGTCACGCCGCTGGTGCTGAGCCGGTCATCGCCATGCTGAACGAAACGTTGATCGAGGTAGAGCGTCTTGAGTGTCGGGGCGAGTCGGTCAACGAAGACTGCTTGCTCGTCCGTTTCCGGAACCCGCTTTCCGCTTCCTGATCAATCGAATCTATCGCCGTTAACGTGGAGACACTATGCGCATCTCTGGTACCAAGCTGACCCATGATGGGGCGATCGCCCTTGTCGAGGATGGACGGCTCGTCTTCTGCGTTGAGCAGGAAAAGCGGCACAACAATCCGCGTTATCAAACCATCGATAATCTCGACGCAATTGTCGCCGCTTTGGCGGAACAGGGGCTAAATCCTTGTGATGTCGATCAGTTCGTTATCGACGGCTGGGATGGCGAAGACGAGTCACAGTTTCAGGTCCGGCAGGCAACCAAGCAACCGCCAGTCTTGGCGTCCCTCGCGGTAAAATGAACCCATGTCCATGGTAGCGATCGATCTTACTGACGTAAGCAAAACTTATGACAAGCTCGTTGTCGACAGACTGTCGTTCCGCGTTGCGGCGGGGGAATGCTTCGGGCTCCTGGGACCGAACGGTGCGGGCAAAAGCACGATTGCGCGTATGGTCCTCGGCATGACATCGCCTGATGCGGGGAAGATTACTGTGCTCGGCGCTCCAGTGCCGGCGCGCGCGCGTTTGGCACGTATGCGCATCGGCGTGGTCCCGCAGTTCGACAATCTTGATACCGCGTTCACTGTACGCGAGAACCTGTTGGTGTTCGGGCGCTACTTCCGGATGAGCAGACGCCAGATCGAAGCGGTCATACCATCGCTGCTTGAGTTCGCCCGCCTCGAGAACAAAGCGGATGCGCGCGTCGCCGAACTGTCCGGCGGCATGAAGCGGCGCCTGACGCTCGCGCGTGCGCTGATCAATGACCCGCACTTGCTGGTGATGGACGAGCCGACCACCGGCCTCGATCCGCAGGCCCGCCACCTGATCTGGGAACGGCTGCGATCGCTGCTGGCGCGGGGCAAGACTATTCTTTTGACTACCCATTTCATGGAAGAGGCCGAGCGGCTGTGCGATCGGCTGTGCGTTATGGAGGAGGGGCGCAAGATCGCCGAAGGCCGCCCGTCCGCACTCATTGACGAGCAGATCGGCTGTGACGTGGTCGAGGTCTACGGCGGCAATCCGCATGAACTGGGTGCGCTGATCCGGCCGTACGCACAGCGCATCGAGGTGAGCGGTGAGACGCTTTTTTGCTATGCACCCGATCCGGAGCAGGTGCTGGTGCAGCTACGCGGGCGCGCGGGTCTGCGCCTTCTGCAGCGTCCCCCCAATCTCGAGGATGTGTTCTTGCGGCTAACCGGGCGCGAGATGGAGGACTGAACAATGGGCGAACGTTATGCGGCGGCCATGCCCGCCAATGCGTGGAATTGGGTCGCGGTTTGGCGCCGCAACTATCTTGGATGGAAGAAAATCGGGCTTGCATCGGTTCTCGGCAACCTCGCCGATCCGATGATCTATCTGTTCGGTCTCGGCTTTGGCATCGGAACAATGATAGGTCCTATTGAGGGCACTTCGTACATTGCGTTTCTCGCGGCTGGCATGGTTGCCACAAGCGCGATGGCATCGGCGACTGCTGAAACGGTTTACGGGAGTTTCGGCCGCATGGACAACCAGCGCACCTGGGAAGGAATGCTATGCACTCAGCTGACGCTCGGCGATATCTTACTCGGCGAATTGGCGTGGGCAGCCACCAAGGCCCTGATGGCGGGCACAGCAATCACTATTGTTGCCACCACGCTCGGCTACACATCGTGGCCATCCATCCTCTGCTTGCTGCCAGTCATCGCTCTCAGTGGCCTCGCCTTCGCGAGTCTAGCGATGGTCGTCACGGCGCTTGCGCCCAGTTATGAATATTTCATATTTTATAATACGCTTGTTATAACACCCATGCTGTTCCTTTGCGGCGCGATGTTTCCGGTCAACCAATTGCCCGGCGCTTTTCAGGACGTCGCCTCCTTGTTGCCGCTCGCACATGCAATTGACCTCATTCGTCCGGCGATGCTTGACCGTCCGGCCGGCAGCATGGGCCTGCATATCGGCGCGCTTTGCATATACACGGTTTTGCCGTTCTTCCTATCGGTTGCTCTATTTCGTCGTCGGCTGATGCGTTGACGCTACTCACCATTCGTAAAATTGATTCTTTGGGCGATACCCATCCACGCGTCGGATAGGTCAATACATGCGTTTTAAGGGACTCGATCTAAATCTCCTGGTTGTGCTGGACGCTTTGATCAGGGAGCGTAAAGTCACCGCCGCGGCCCGCAGTATTAACCTGAGTCAGCCGGCCATGAGCGCCGCCGTCGGTCGGTTACGCGCCTATTTCAGCGATGAGCTATTTACGATGAACGGCCGCGAACTCATTTTGACACCGCGCGCGGAGGGGCTCGCCACAGCAGTCCGGGAGGCATTGCTGCACATCCAGCTGTCGATTATTTCCTGGGACGCCTTTAACCCGGCCCGATCGGATCGTCGCTTCCGCATCATCCTTTCCGATTACCTCACGCTCGTATTTTTTAAGAAGATCGTAAAGCGTGCTGCGCGGGAAGCTCCCGCCGTCCGCTTCGAATGTCTGCTTATTTCCGACGACCCCGAGGAGCTTCTCCGGCGCGGCGACGTTGATTTTCTGATTATGCCGGAAGTGTTCATGTCGAAACATCCTCGCGCAGCCCTGTTCGAAGATATGCTCGTATGCGTAGGCTGCGGCACGAACAAGCAGCTGTCAGAGCCACTTACATTCGACCGATACTTGTCGATGGGGCAGGTTGTGCTTAAATTCGGGGACACCCGGCAGCCCTCCATCGAGGAATGGTATTTGCTCGAGAACGGTTTCGAGAGACGTATCGAGGTCGTCGTACAGGGCTTTAGCATGATCCCGCCCCTTCTATCAGGCACCAACCGCATCGGGACAATGCCCTTACGGCTGGCGCAGCATTTCGCAAAATTAACACCCCTGCGGATTGTCGAACTTCCGCCGCCACTTCCTGCCGCATTCACGGAGGCCGTCCAATGGCCTGCGCTTCACAATAATGATCCGGCAAGCCTATGGATGCGGGAAATGATGTTGCAGGAGGCATCTCGTATGATTACCCCGCCTAAGAGCACCGGACGTCTCAGTTGTCGGTCGAATTGAGAAACTGACCCCCTCGGTTATGAGAGGAGGAATGGATGGCGATTGGGATTGGGCGATTCCTGCATTGTCGAGAACGATGCAGGGAGAGCAGATCCTTCAGCATGAAGAGGTGGCAGCGATGCTGCGGCTGCATGAGCTTGGCTGGGGAATGAACCGACGGGCGAAAGAATTCGGGTGCGCGCGCAACACGGTGCCTCGGTATCTAAGCGAGGGCGGGACTGTTCCGTTTCGCAAGCCTGTGCGGCCGACCGCGTTTGACGGACTGGACCATTGGCTGCGGGAGCGCTTCTTCCCCCATGGCTCGGGCTGGATGACGATCTCGACCCGCTCCAGATGCGCCGGGAACGCCTTGCGCGGTCGCGCAGCACGTCGCGGCTCGCCTGTCGGTCTTGCGGCCTCGAGCTCGGACTCAATCGCGCCGAGCCCGGTCTGGATTTCGTCGAAGGCGAAGGCCTGCTGGTCACGTTCGAGCTTCTCGGAGCTGCGACCGAAGCGGCGCGCTCCAGCTGCTTGACGATCCCATGAAGGTCGGCGATCCGCTCCTGGGCAGGCTCGTTGAGTGTCGCCATCCGGACGATCTCGGCCTTGAGTGTTTCGCTCCGGAGTTGTTGCAGTTTGGCCTTCTCCGCCGCCATGGCGACGAACATCGCCTTGAGCGTATCGATTTCGTGGGGACGGGCCGAAGCGCTTCTCGTCATGACGCCGACAGAAGCTTATTGTGCACGGCCTGAAGCCCGCCTTTTGCGCCTGAGTCACTTCGCCACCGCCTTCCGGCCGGACGCCGTCGCCGTTCGGCTCGAACGCGTGTCCAGTCCATGCCTTCGACGAGCGCCATCAGTTTCGGCGCGGCAAGCCGATCACGCCGTTCTCCGCCAGCGGAACTTGTCCTCGTCCAGCGCTCAAGGTGCGGGTATGCCGGCGTCGAGCAAACAGAGAGACGTTTGGGGCCCAACCAGGACGGCCCCGTTACGAAGTGTTGTCCTGGTCCGGTTTGAGTGTCGAATCTTCAGATCGATTGCTTGGGCGACCAGCTTCCCGGCCGCCAGCGAGCCCGCAACTGCTCAGCAGAAGGGCGAAGTGAACGTGAGTGCATCCATCTCGTAAATGTGTGTCTATCCAAGCAATCGATTTCTCTAATTATCCGATGAGGAATATGAAACGCGTCAGGCAGGGTGCATCATTAGGAGTATTTTTGATGGCAAAGATTATCGAGGGTGGCCCGGATTCCGAAACACTCCTCGGCACCGAGCTTGAAGATTGGATGGAGGGTTTCCAGGGCAATGACTGGATTGACGGTCGTGCCGGCAACGACGAGATCTCGGCTGGCCAGGGCAGTGACCGAGCCATTGGCGGCAAGGGTAACGACCGCATCTTCGGCGGAGATGGCTGGGACGATCTCTCCGGCGACAACGGCCGCTTCAACGCGCGCATCTCCGGTGAGGACAATGACAGGCTCAGCGGCGGTCCCGGCCAGGATGTCCTCTACGTGGGTGACGGCCAGGATAGGTTGACCGGGGGCACCGACAATGACACGTTCGTGTTCCAGTTCCACAATCCGGTGCCTGGGGTCGACCCGAGTGTCGGGTCGAAGCCGGACATTACCACTATCACCGATTTCAACCCGGCGGAGGACAAGTTCGCCTTCGATGCGGTGGGCCTCTACAACGACGGTTTTGGCGCGAACTTCGTCAACAACGCCAGCATACAGTCCGGCTACCCGGTGAGCAGCTTCTACAGTGGTGCGGCCTCGGGTGCGAACGGCGAACACGTCGTGGTAATCACTGGCGAATCTTTCAACTCTGCTTCTGAAGCCGCGAGTGCGATCTCCGGCGAGCACGCCGGCGACATCATTGTCTACCAAAGCAGCTACACCGACAGAGTCGCAACTCTGGCCTATGTCACCGCCGACGACAGCGCGCATGAGTTCGCCCACCTGGGCGGTGTGGTCACCGTGGCCGACCTAGGCCTGACCGCGTCGGACTTCACCTTCGTTTGATCCAGAAAACCCATACGGAACAGCGCCCCGCCCCCCCTGGGCGGGCGCTTTCCGTTTCCGCTACTTGCGATGGGCCGGGGCGCCCGGGAGCAGTCGCAGCGTGTACAGCTTGACGAAGCCCTGCACGTCGCGCTGGTCGTACACCGAAATCTCCCTGAAGGCGTGGAGGCGGAAGCCTGTTCGGGCCCTTGCGGCCGGCCACGATGACGTTGCCCTTCCAAACCTTCAGCCGGACGGTGTTGTTGTTGACCCGCTCCATTAGATGCCAAACCAAACACATTCGGCGGGAGCACTGATCCTGAATCAGCGAGCGGATGCAGTCGGTTGCCGCTCGGGGAGCAATATAGGGAGCTGGGTCGCCAGATCCTCACGGAGACCTACGTGAGTAACCATTCCTTGAAGGATTCAGCTTTGAGACCTTTCCCTCTGACTTCCGCTATTTGGGGAATTCTGTTGATCAGCGGCGTGGTCAACGTGCTTGCGCTGATCTCGCCGCTGTTCATGCTTCAGGTCTACGACCGCGTTCTGGCAAGTGGCAGCGTATCGACGCTAGTGGGGCTCGTCGTGCTTGCTGCAGGGCTTTATGCGTTCCAATGCCTGCTCGACGTTTTGCGCGCCCGCGTGCTGCTGCGGATTGGCGAGCGTTTCGATGAACAGTTTTCCGGACGCGTTCACGATGCGATCGTTCGCCTTCCGCTTTTAACGCGCATGCCGGGCGACGGCTTGCAGCCGCTACGCGATCTCGACAATGTTCGCGGATTCTTAGGTGGAAACGGCCCGACAGCGTTCTTCGATCTGCCATGGATGCTGCTTTATCTTGGCATTTGCTTCCTCTTTCATTTCTGGATCGGCATGACGGCACTTATCGGAGCGATCGGTCTCACATCTCTGACACTCCTTACCAACACTCTCTCGCAAGGGCCGATACGCGATACCATTGACCACAACATGGTACGCAATGGTCTACTGGAAGCAGCGCGCCGCAATGCCGAGGTCGTGCAAGCTCTCGGTCTCGCAAAGCGGATCGCTGCCCGATGGCACAAGGCCAATGCCAAGTATCTGGCCGCCAACCGGAAAGTCGGGGACGTGGCAGGTGGGCTGGGTGGCATTTCAAAGTCGCTGCGCGTGCTGCTGCAATCGGCCATTCTTGCCGTCGGCGCGTACCTTGTCATCAGGCAGGAGACTACGGCCGGGGTCATGATTGCCAGTTCGATCACGATGGGGCGTGCGCTGGCTCCGGTCGATCTGGCCATTTCAAGCTGGAAACCCTTCCTCATGGCGCGCCAGGGTTGGGCGCGGCTGGAGGACCTCTTGGGAAAGGTTCCTGAAACCGCTCCTGTTATGCCAATGCCTGCACCTGAACGCGAACTCCGCCTCGAAGGCGTGACAATCGTTCCGCCCGGCGAAAGGAAGCCGACCGTGACCGGCCTTGCGTTTGCCGTTCAGGCGGGAAGCGCACTCGGGATCATCGGTGCATCGGGTTCGGGCAAGTCGACACTCTCGCGCGCCATCGTCGGCGCATGGGCGCCGGTCGCCGGAAAGGTTCGCATCGACAGCGCAAGCCTCGATCAATGGGACCGGGAAGCGCTAGGCCGTCATATCGGCTATTTGCCGCAAGGTGTTGAACTATTCGACGGCACCATTGCCGAAAACATCGCTCGTTTTGAAGACGATCCTGACCCTGAGGCTATTGTCGCCGCGGCGAAGGCAGCGGGCACGCACGAACTGATCCTCCGATTTGAGCACGGCTACGAAACTCCGATTGGTGAGGCCGGATCGGCACTTTCCGCCGGGCAGCGCCAGCGTATCGGTCTTGCCCGTGCTCTTTATCGAGACCCTTTCCTTGTTGTGCTGGATGAACCCAATGCCAATCTCGATGCGGAAGGCGAGGCTGCGGTCGTTAAGGCGATCGCCTCCGTGCGCGAGCGCAAGGGGATTGCGGTTGTCGTTGCCCATCGGCCGAGCGCCATCCGCGCCGTGGATTTGGTGTTGGTGATGGAAGGTGGACGGCAGCGAGCATTCGGTGCGCGTGATGAAGCGCTTTCCAAAGTCCTTAAGGGGGCAGCGATGGCATCAGGCGCTGGGGTCAAGGCCATCGAGTCTACACAGGATAACGAGCGCGCTGACATGGAGGATCCCGGTGTCCGGCATTCATCAGAACAATGACGTTTCCAGGTCCATTCGCCGGCACCTGGTGGCGGGCCTGCTGGCGAGCGTGATCTTTGTGGGAGGAGCCGGAGCCTGGGCGGCCTTCACGAATCTCTCCGGCGCGGTTGTTGCGTCCGGACACTTTGTCGTCGATTCCTATGTGAAGACGGTGCAGCACCCGACCGGCGGGGTGGTGGGAGAAATCCTGGTGAGCGAAGGTGATAAAGTAAAAGCCGGCGACATCCTCATGCGGCTCGACGCCACCCAGACGCGCGCCACTCTCGCTGTAGTCACCAAGCGGCTCGATGAGCTGGCCGCCAACCTGGCACGACTCGAAGCTGAGCGTGACGATCTGGCGGAGATCGCCTTCCCGGACTGGCTGCTCGCCCGCAGAGATGTTCCGGACGTAGCTTCGGCAGTACATGGCGAGACGCGGCTGTTCGAATTCCGCAGACAATCCCGCGATGGAAGGCAGGCGCAGCTAGCGGAACGCATCACTCAATATGAGCACGAGATCGAGGGGCTCAAGGCGCAGGAAATCGCTTGTGAGAAAAGCACCGAGATTCTCCAAAAGGAAATTGCTGCCTTGAGTGGGCTGCGCGACCAAGGCATTGTCTCGGACCAACGCTTGAACAGTCTGAAGACGCAGGTTGCCACTTTCGGCGGCGAACGCGGTGAGAAGATTGCACATCAGGCACAGACGGCAGCCCGCATAGCCGAAACGCGCCTGCAGATCCTGCAGATGGATCCGGATTTCAAGACGGAAGTCGGCCAGGAGCTCAGAGAGGTTCAGGCGCAGGTTGGGGAGTATGTTGAGCGCAAGGTGGCGGCTGAACAGGAACTGCGACGGATCGATATTGTCGCGCCGCAGTCAGGCGCCATTCAACAACTCGCAATTCATACGGTCGGAGGAGTGATCACGCCGGCCGATCCGATTATGCTAATCGTGCCGGAAGGCGACGATCTTGCGCTTGAAGCACGAATCACCCCGAAGGACATCGACCAAATCCAGCTTGGTCACAAGGCCGTGCTGCGGATGTCAGCCTTCAATCTGAGGACCACGCCGGTATTGAACGGATATGTCAGCCGGATCGCAGCCGATCTGGCGACGGACGAAAAAAACGGCGTTTCGTATTACCTGGTGCGTCTGTCGGTTCCGCATGCGGAACTGACGAAGCTCAAGGACCTGACGCTCGTGCCCGGCATGCCGGCCGAAGCGATGATCCAGACGGGCGAGCGTACGGCGCTTTCTTATTTTGTGAAGCCGCTGTCGGACCAAATCAGTCGCGCATTCCACGAGGAATGAAAGTAATCCACAGAAATATTTTGTTTGTATTCTTGTTGGTTGTTACGCATGCATGAGAGTCATAACCGTCTGAAACACAGCCATACTTTCCTCAGTTGGACCGCCTCTGACTCAGATTCGTGGTTCCGCGGTCATTTTGCCCTTCCAAGTCGCCGACCATTCAGTTCTTGGCCTCGAGCGCATTAAGATACCCATCATCGTACACAAAGGCTGGAAAAGAGTCCGGTGTCTTGAGCGATCCTAGGTCTGGAGACCTAGGGTGAGCCTGCAAGCACAGGGCCAGGACATGATTGAGCGTCTGCAATATTCGGACAGGTACATAGGAAGACAGGCAGGCGTCAAAAACGCGCTTTCAACGCGCTAAACCGATGCTACGCACCCCGAGCGTCTTGCCGCCCTCGCTCCCGCCGGTAGGAATCAATCGCGAGCAGGCTGCGACGTTCATCGGCGTAAGCTCAACGACCTTTGATGAAATGGTCCAGGACGGCCGGATGCCGCAGCCACGAATGCCGAGCAAAGGGCGCATTGTTTGGGACGTCGAGGAACTTGTATTGGCCTTTCGAAAGCTCCCTCACCGCCAAATCGGAGGAGCACCAAAGCTTGACGAAGATTCGCCGCCACTAGACAATCCTTGGGATCGAAAACCACGAACATGACGGATGAGCCCGTGAAAATCGATCTTAAGGGCGTAGTGAAGGACACTGATCGCCACGGCAATGATCGGTACTATTTTCGCGCACCGGGTCGGAAGAAGGTCCGGCTCCGTGAACCGACCGGCAGCGACGAGTTCCTCGAGGAACTGCGGTGCGCGCGCGCCGAGGTCACTTATGTTCGGCCCGGCACTCTTCCCGAGATTTGCCGGCGCCTCCCCAAGCCTTCCGAGCCCGCGAAGAAAGGCACGTTGCTGTGGCTTTGCCAGGAGTATTACCGTCGGGGCGGCACGGAAATCACCCAAGACACTATGGCGCGCCGACGAGCAATTCTGGAGCGCGTATGCGAATTACCTCATCCCCTCGAAGGTGACCCGGATCCTCAGTATCCCACCAAGGGATCTCTGCCATTCGCCGGTATGAAACGGTCTCATGTTAAGGAGATCAGGGACACCAGGCTCGACGCCCTTGGCGCGGCAAACAATATCGTAAAAGCCATCAGCGCGATGTTTGAGTGGGCAAAGGACACAGAGATTCCGGGCGTCGACTCCAATCCCGCCCGCGGCATCAGACGGCTAAAGAGCGGCGACGGCTGGCACCCATGGGACGTGTCGGAGATCGTTCAATATGAGAAGCGGCATCCGCTGGGTACCGCAGCCAGACGTGCGCTCTCGATCTTCATGTTTACTGGCCTGCGATTGTCCGACGTCGCGATCTTCGGTCGACAGCACATCACGCTCGTCTACAACGAGGAGACCGAGCAGTGGGAGAAGTGGATCAGAATTAAGCCTGGGAAGACCAGTCGTAACAAGGATGCGGTGTTGGTGGAGCTCCCGCTTCTGCCCGAACTAGAGGCGGAACTTGAGCACACGCCCTCCGACCAGATGACCTTCCTGGTCAATGAGTATGGTCGCCCGTTCTCGGAGAACGGTCTGGGCAACAAGATGCGCCAGTGGTGTGATCAAGCTGAGCTGCCGCACTGCAGTGCTCATGGAATTCGCAAGGCCGGCGCGACGATCGCCGCTGAGAACGGCGCGACGCACGAGCAACTGAAGGCGATATATGGGTGGACTACGTACCAGCAGCCCGACCACTACATCAAGAAAGCGCGTCGCCGCAAGGTAGCGAGAGCGGCGAAATACCTGCTGGTTATCGATCGAAAAGAGAACAAAATTGTCCCACTTTCTGAGGGGGTTGAAAGAGGTGGGACAAAAATCGCCAAAAAATCCAATTAAATCAACGGCGACAAAAGCCAATGGTGGGCCCGGAGGGACTCGAACCCCCAACCAAGCGGTTATGAGCCGCCGGCTCTAACCATTGAGCTACAGGCCCCACACGCGGCTGGATTAATGTTTTTCCCCGAATCGCACAAGGCTTTCCGAACTGGCTGGCCGAGATCGTCCCAAATCAGCCCATATTCAGACATTAGAGCGACGTGCGTCCACTTAGACGCGCAAAGTACGCTCTAACGCTTTGAATCTACGCATCGTGCTTTCCGAAATCGATTCCGATTCTTGGGGCGATGCGGTAGTCGACAAGCGCGACTGGATCGCAGACCGAGGAGATTTTTATGACCAGACATCTTTTGCCCTTGGCGCTCGCCGCCGCAATCGCGTTTCCGGCGATGGCCGGCGCGACCGATTCGCCGCCCCCGCCCCGTATCGTCGTCACCGGCGAAGGCGAAGCGACTGCGGCCCCCGATCTGGCGCTGCTGACGCTCAGCGTCATGCGCGAGGCAAAGACTGCGCGTGCCGCGCTCGATGCCAACAACGACGCCATGGCCTCCGTGATCGCCGCTATGAAGTCGGCTGGCATCAAGGAGCGCGACCTGCAGACAGCCGGCATCCAGATCAGCCCGCGCTACAACTACACTAACAAGCCGGACGGCAGCCAGGAAGCCGAACTCATCGCCTATCAGGTGACCAACACGCTTTCGGTGCGAATCCGCGATATCGACAAAACCGGCGAGATTCTCGACAAGGCGGTATCGCTCGGCGTCAACCAGGGCGGCGGCATCTCGTTTTCCAACGAGGATCCGGCTGCAACTCTCACCGAAGCCCGCAAGAAGGCGGTCGCCGACGCCATGGCCAAGGCAAAGACGCTGGCTGAAGCCGCCGGCGTCAGCATCGGACGGGTGCTGGAAATCACCGACCAGAACGTCGCGCCGCCGCCGATACCGATGAACGCCAAGGCCTTCGACGCGGCCCGCGAATCGGTTCCGGTACAGGCCGGCGAGAATTCCTACACGGTGCAGGTCACTGTCACTTTCGAGTTGAAGTGACCGCCGCCTGAGCGGTTCGGCCCTTGCTGCATCAAAAAACCCCGGAGGACTGACCCTCCGGGGTTTTTTTGAGCCGCACCCTTCCGTCATGGCGGAAAGGGGCTCCGCTACTCCAGACCGACCTTCGCAGAAGGTCGTGTCTCCGGACTGACCTTCGCAGAAGATCATGTCCCAAGCTGACCTTCGCAGAAGGTCATGCTGCCAAGCAGGCCGTTGCCGGTCGGCAACGTGCCGAACGTTTACCGGTAGATAACCGGGCAGCCGCGTTCATTGGCGAACACGATCACCACGCGGTCACCGTACTGGCGGCCCGCGACTTTCACCGAGCGGCGGCTGACGTCGATAATTCGGGCGCGGCGCAGACCCATGCGCTCTGCTTTATTGAGGGCACGGTTCGGCGAGCAGGACCGGCGCCAGTCGCGTTCGCGGCGGCGTTCGCGATAGAAACCATCGTCGTCGCCGGTATAGACGCCGACGCGCGGATCGTCGTTATTGCCGAAGCCGAGATAGATGCTGTCTGCCTGGGCAGTGGCGGGGATAGCGGCAAGCGTGCCGAGCCCGATAAGCGCCGAAAGGGCCGCCGTCTTGATCGTGTTGAACATTGTCTTCTCTCCTTGTTCAGTGCCTGTCTTGATCGAAACCGGTGGTCTTGATCGAACCGGTGTGTCTTGATCGAACTAATGTGTCTTGGTCGAACCGATGGGGAGGAGAATGCGCCTGCGTATCTGAATTTTTTTCGAACCAGCCGTTCATGTTGGGTTCATGTGGCAACAAGAGGTAATTTCGCAGTTTTCTCCGCTTTCCGGTTCCGAACGATCTTACCGGTTCTGAACAATCTAGCCGGTTTTGAGCAATCTGGATAGAAACGCCCTGTCGCGCAGCCGGTTCCGGGCCCTGGCTAGAGGCCCCCTAGGTGGTGTGGACTCTTAGGATTCCCTTTTTGACCGTAGCATGATTCAAGACTGCTTTTGGAGGCAGCCTTGGGTGTAATGGATCGGTTGATATTGAGTGACGCGGCGTGGGATAGGATGTCGCCGCTGATCATCGGGCGTCCTGATCAGAAGGGCTCGACGGGCCGCGATAATCGGATGTTCGTCGAGGCGGTCCTATGGATTGTGCGAACGGGCTCTCCCTGGCGCGATCTTCCCGATGTATTCGGCGATTGGAACAGCGTATTCCGCCGCTTCAGTCGGTGGAGCAGCAAGGGTATCTGGTGGCGCATCTTCGAGGCGATGTCCGATGATCCGGACTTCGAATATCTAATCATCGATTCCACCATCGTCCG